>CALGLS010000275.1 GCA_937959375.1 uncultured Saprospiraceae bacterium | reverse complement strand
TTGAAGTTTGATGTAGACATGCGTCGATACATTGATTATTGTTCTGATCTTAATTTACGTCTTCGATATATTGGATCGATGGTTTCGGATATTCATCGAACCTTACTGGTTGGTGGAATTTTCCTTTATCCAAATACTCGTAAATATCCAAACGGAAAGTTGCGTATGTTGTATGAATGCAATCCATTGTCATACATCATCGAACAAGCTGGAGGTAAGGCCATCTCCACAGGGATGGAACGGATTCTCGATATGGAGATGAAGGACTTGCATCAGCGTTCAACAATTGTGATGGGGTCACCTGATATGGTAGATGAGATGAAGGCTTTTGTGCAGCGGTATAGTATTCCTGCGGTTAGTAAGAATGGTGCGGCGAGTTAGGATTGTTATGCAATTTTGTTGTTGAATCTTTTGTCGGTAGATCTATTTGTTTTTGAGTGAATGTGGGTGGTCGTTGGATCATCGAGCGTTACTCGACTGTATGGTTTTTGTTATGATTCCTATGTGAATGCCTTGTTTTAAATGTATGCCAGTTAGCATATCCTATTTGAGATTGTAATCTACTTTGCAAAGTTTGCCGTTTGTATTTTTTATTGAAAATAGAATTTCTACTTTCAAATAAAAAAATATGAAAAACCAACTTATTTCTTACTTGTTCTGCCTGCTGCCTATATTCTCATATAGCCAAGATTATTTCCAATATTTTGACGGGGCAGATACCCTTCCTGATTATTCAATCCTCATAGAGATTGATACTACCGCTTTTAATATCTGGCAAGTCGGATCACCACAAAAAGAAATTTTTAACAGTCCGTCTACATCGCCTAATGTAATGGTTACTGATACCATTAATTATTACCCAGTTAATAATGTTTCATCTTTTCAATATACTATAGTGCCTTGGACTACTTGGGGAATATTAGCATTGCAATGGACACAGAAGCTTGACATGGACTTTGGGAAAGATGGAGGCTTTCTCGAGTTTTCAAATGATGGTGGAGTGAACTGGCAAAATATATTTGACAATCCATATGTTTATAGTATTTATGGATTTGACGAAAGTAACTTAGATACAATTGCCTCAGGTGAAGAGGTATTTACAGGAGTAGATAGTACTTGGAGGGATATTTGGCTCTGCTATGACATGAGTTGGATGGCTTATTATGATAGTATTATGGTGAGGCACACTTTTGTCTCAGATTCAATTGAGGGAAATAATGAAGGGTGGATGATTGATAACCTATTGGCGCACATCACAATAATACATACAGTAGATGAAGTTGCTCAAGAAAAATATCTAAAAGTCTCACCAAATCCAACAACTGGACGAGTTAATATTTCAACAAAAAAATTGAATGAATTTCATATTATTGAAAGAATGGAATTAGTCAATTCAGCGGGTGATGTTCTAGAAGCTTGGAAAAACATTCCAACTAAATTTTTTATAGACATCAACCACCATCCAGATGGACTCTATTATTTAAAAATACAAACGAATAAGAAAAGTGAAGTCGTTAAGATAGTTTTACAACGATAAGATGAAGCCTATTCCTAATATTTGTTTATTTGTCATTTTAATCATTGGCTCAATTGTATTGTTGGGAGCAATGATGGAATCGAATCCAAAGCCATATGTATACCCAGCTTTAGTTCATTTTCCTGAAATGATCCCGACAGAAAATATTCCAACTATTGAAGGGGTTGAGTTGGGTAGGTATCTTTTTTATGATCCAATATTAAGTAAGGACAGTACTTTTTCGTGTGGGAGTTGTCACAAACAGGAGAAAGCATTTTCGGATTCTCCGAATGTGTTTAGCCTAGGTGTTAACAATACAATGACAAAGAGGAATTCAATGCCTTTGTTTAATTTACAATGGAATACCAGTTTTTTTTGGGATGGTAAAGCAAATTCTATTGAGGAGCAAGTATCTCATCCAGTTAAATCTCATGATGAAATGGATTTAGATTGGATTCAAGCTGCCCAACGAATACAAAAAAGTAGTTTTTATGTACCAATGTTTTATTCGGCATTTGGTAATCAAGCAATCGATAGTATTAGTATTTCAAAGGCAATTGCTCAGTTTGAGCGTACACTTATTTCACATAACTCTAAATACGATCAAGTATTAAGAGGGGAAGCATATTTTACTGCTAGAGAGTATGAGGGGTTTGTATTGATGAATGACCAGTCAAAGGGTAATTGCTTGCATTGCCATACAACTGATGCGAATGCCTTAGGTACTACCACAAAATTTAGTAATAATGGATTAGATGAATTTACCTCCCCAATAGAATTCAAAGATAGAGGAAAAGGGGGAGTTACCAATCGCGATTCAGATATAGGCCTATTTAGGATTCCTTCATTAAGAAATGTAGGAGTAACTTCTCCTTATATGCACGATGGAAGATTTGAATCCTTGGAAGAAGTGATAGATTTTTATACGCATGGTGTTAATAATTCTTATAATTTAGATTCTAAGATTGAACAGAGTCATCAAAAAGGTTTGAATTTAACAAGAGAGGAGAAAGAGAGTATTATCTTGTTTTTGCATACTTTGACAGATTCAATTTTTATGAAAAATCCTAATTTTGCAAACCCTTTTTTATGATTTTAAAATCTGACTCATTCGATTAAAATAGATTTTTATTGAATTTGTTTAAAGTTCTATATAAGGAGCAACCTTCGCAATTAACTCCTCACTCAGTACACCAACTTCTTTTAAATCTGCAACGCTCGTAAAGTTGCCATGTTGGGTTCTGTAATTAATCACAATTTTAGCTTGTTTCCAATTGATGTAGGGATGTTTGCCTAATTCTTCTTGTGTACAGGTATTGATGTTTATCTTTTTAACAAAATCAGAAAGCTTCACAAATGGTTTTATCTTTTGAAAAACGCTATCGGGCAAACCATATATTTCTTTGACTTGTTCCACTTTTACAAATCCACCGAGTTTTTCACGATATCCAACAATCTTTTTTGAGTAGTAAGGACCGATGCCTTTTATCGTTTGCCAATCTTCTTGGCTTGCACGGTTGATGTCAATTGGGGCTAGAGGTGCTTCTTTCTTTTGAGGATATTTATTCGTTGTTTCTTTAGTGGAGTTAGTGTATGTTTTCTTCTTTTCGATTTTTTCTATGTTGATATATTGAGCGAGTTGTTGGTATTGCGCAGGTGGTAATCCATATATTTTTTGGAGATCTTCTTTTTTGTAAAACTTACCACCTTTGTTTCTAAAGTTTGAAATAACCTTGACTACTTTTTCGGACAAACCGAGTTGAAGCAATAAATCGCTATCAGCCGTATTGGGATCGAAGGAAACTAGCTTGATGTAACTAGGTGTGTTGGTAACTTCTTCTGAATCGTTGCTTCTAAAACTAGCTTGAAGAGGTCTCGTTTTTTCCTTTTGTGGAATGTTGATGTAGTTAACAAGTTGTTGATAAGTGCTGTCTGCTAAACTATATATCTTTTTGAAATTTTCTTTTTTGTAAAAACGGCCACCTTTTTTTCGATAGTTGACAATATTGTTAATAACTTTTTGATTTAAACCTAAAAGTGCCAGACTATCTGGGGATAAAGTGTTGGGATTAAATGTGAAACGCTGTTGTTGTAAAACTTTTGTTGAATACTCTTCTTGAGAAGGAGAAGCGTTGGTGTTATTTGAAGCTTGATTTGATTTCGTTTCAAAAAGTGCCACTGCTTTATCAAATGCTCTAAAGTCCGTGTTGGGTTTAGTTTTGAAAAGATGATAGATACTTGGAGCAGAAACAAAGGCAATCAAAAGTAAGGAGAGCACCAAAAAGCCTCTGCGCTCGGTTCTAGAAAAATCAAAGTAGCTGTCAATTATTTTTTTCATTTTTTGGAGATTAAGTTTTGAACAATAGCGCCTTCTGTTCCTACTGTTTGAAATGAAATATTGAGTCCAATGCATTCGTCTTCCCAAGCTTTTGTTTTCAATCTTGAATTGGAAGATGCAAACCAGACGGATTTAAAATTGAAGTAAGTTTGTAGCTGTTGAATACTCAGGTTTGGATTTCCGTAAATAACGATGTAGTCAAGATTTAAATCAAGTTTGCTATTACTAATAGGAAGATCGTTTACCATAGCGAGGTTCGTACCATGAAACTGAATAATGTTGTTTTGGTGTTTAAAATTATCCAATTCGATGGCCTCGTTCTTTTCAATGATGAAATCGTGAATTTCATCAACACCTTGTGCCCAGCGATTTCTTTGTGCTGCATATTTTTTATCCTTGTCAGAAAGCGCGGAATTATGCAAGGAGATCAATTGTTTGCCATCTACAAAATCAATTAGCGTATTTCTTGAAGTGTGATACAAAACGATTTGCTGTTGCTGCGACTGTTCAATATTAGTAAAAGCATAACTGGCCGATATCAAAGTTAGTGCTGCAAATCCGTAAAGCACCCATTTGATTTTCTCCGTATTGATCGCAACAGAAATAGCAATAACACAAAAGTACAGCAACAGAAAAACACCAATTCCAATCCAAACGCCATCGATCAATCCAGCAGGTAATTGCCGAATCAAAAATACAATTGCATTCATCAACCAAATGATTCCGTTCAATAACTTACCCACCCAAATGGCTCCTGAGGGAATAATCGCTTCCGCTAAAAACAAAAGCACACCTACACAAATAATCAGAAAAGCAGCAGGCACTACAACCAATCCCGACAACCAAAAGTAAACTGGAAACTGATTGAAGTAAAACAAACTCAATGGGAAAGTAGTTAACTGAGCAGCCAAACCAACGGAAGCCAAACTCCAGAGATAGTCTCCTAATTTATTATCAATAATCCAAAGGCGATAAATCTTTGGTTGAAAAAATACGATTCCAATAACGGCTAAATAGGAAAGCTGAAAACCAGTTTCAAATAAAAGATAAGGATTGTAGCAAAGCAAGGCAAAAGCAGAGATCGCCAAGGTATTATAAATGTTGACAAAACGCACCAGCGATTGTCCCACAATCAAAAATGAAAACATAACCGCTGCTCGCATCGCAGAAGGAGAGGCGCCAGTTAGTAAAGCAAATCCCCAAATTCCTGCAATCATAACAGCAGGTTTGAAAAATCGAAAGAAACGATTTCGTGTTCTTATAAGTTTTAATAGCGTTCCAAGTCCTAAAAAGATAATGCCCAAATGTAATCCTGAAACGGCCATTACATGTGTTGCTCCAGTTCCTGCGTAGGCATTTTTGATTTCGTCTTGCAAGGCACTTTTATCACCCAGTAACATGGCAGAACCAACTGCAAACTCATTATCTCCTGGCAAATGCTTTCGCAAAACAGCAACCAAATGTTCGCGCAAAGCAAAGGTCTTTGCCATAATAGGCGAACTCTGATCGGTATCAAGTCTTTCCCAATCCTCACTTTCTAAGAAGCCTTGATGATAGATTCCTCTGATACGTAATAAGTGACGATAGTCAAATGCATTTGGATTTTTAGGAGCTGAGGAAGGTGTTATTTTTGTTTTGAAAGCGATACGGTCGCCGTAGTTGATCGCTTTTGCATCTGCACTAGTTTTGATGAGTAATAGGACCTGTCCTGTTGTGTTTTGTGCTTGTCCACTAGTAGTTCCGATTTGTTCCATTTGTACAACGGCTCGATCAAACTTACCAGACTTGTTGATGTTTTGTACAGTGCCAATACCAATATTCTCTGTGCTTAGTACATGTCGGAAGTGGCTTGTTTTATGAAAACTATTTTGCTGAAAAGCCAACTGATATCCAAAGGCCAATAAGAATAGGTGTACAAAGGCGCTGTAATATGCCCGCGCTGTGGGAGAAAGTTTTTTGGCAGATAGCCAGATAATTGTAGCCAATAAAACAAGGAGAATGGGAAAGAGAAAGGGGAGGCTCTGATTAAAATAAAAGGCCAAGCCAATACCGATGACAAACGGTAGTAGTAAACGCACAAATGGGACTTCACGCCAGTTGAACATATTTCCTCCTGTTTTGATAGACCTGTTCTCAATTACAGGCAGAACGGATAAGACTACCTGTATGTGTTTTCTCAGTGAGCTATTTAAAGTTACCTGAAAGAAGTTTTAAATAACTACAGCGTCTCTAAGTTAGGAAAAAGTTTGGAAAATGAAAATGTTCTGTTGTGAAATTTATTCCTCAAGCGGTTGCTCAATCCAAGTATT
>CALGLS010000274.1 GCA_937959375.1 uncultured Saprospiraceae bacterium | reverse complement strand
TTTGCCGGATGGCTACCGGATTGTTTTTAACCTTTACGTAATTGAAGGTTTTAGCCATAAAGAAATTGCAGAACAATTAGGAATACAAGAAAGTACTTCCCGTTCTCAATTAGTAAAATCGAGAAGAATGTTGCAAGATATACTTGCAAAAAGGAATAAAATTTCCACATGAGTAAAGAGAAAAAAATAGACAAAATCATTAAGGATAAGTTGCAGCAGCATGCTTCTCCTTTGCCGGCCCATTTATGGGAAGGGATTGATGCTATTTTGGGTGAAGATAAGGTGGATGAAACAGATAAGGTCATAAAAGATAAGTTGCATATGCACGTCTCTCCAACGCCTGCTCATTTATGGGAAGGCATCGACGCTATGCTCGATGATGATAAAGGAAAGAAACGTGGTTTTATTTGGTGGTGGACAGGTGGCGCGGCATTGCTTTTGCTACTAGGAGCCGCTTGGTATTTCACCATGGCACAGTCTGATAATGTCAACCAACAAACGACTTCAGAACCTATTGCAACACAAGAAAAAAGAATTGACTCGAGTCCTAAAACTGAACTTCAAAAAACGAATCTTGTTCAAGCAGATGCAGATTTGGCTTCGGCTAATGAAAGCTCTGTTTTGAATCAAGAGGAGACTGCAAAAGTGTCGTCTCCAAAACCAACTTTGAGTCCTAGGAAAACGATAATAAAACAAGAGGCACAAACAACCATTGTTGAACAAAGTGCATCTATAGTAGTAGACGAGAGAAGCGAAAGTAAAACTTCTGAAGTCCTTACAAAAGTAGACGAGATAGAAAAAGTCGAAGCCCCAATAGTTGATGCTTCTTCTGACCTTTCGGAAAACAAAAACGCTTTTGTTGGATTGCAGTTAGCACCCAAAAGTTTGATGTTCGATCAGTCGGATTTAGATTTGAATAAGTTCCTTAACGAAGATCCTGAATGTACCTGTCTCAGCTCTAAAGCACTAGGTAAAAAAGATCCGAAATGTGCGCGATTTGGTAAGTGGTTGAAGCTATACTTTTATGTTGATGCTTACGTTTCACCAGACATTGCATTCCGAACTTTATCGCCAAAGGATGCAGCTTCTTACGATTATTCTCAAACGAGAGATGCGACAGAAACTTCTGGGATTTCATTCAGTACTGGCGCACGTTTTTCCGTTGTTTCTAACTTCGGATGGGCAGCACGAACAGGGATTGTATACAGCCAAATCAATGAACGATTTGATTACCAAAGTGAAAATGAAAAACGAGTTACAACTAAGGATATATTAGATGTTAATGGTAATATAATTGGCCAAGACACACTAATTGAATTTGGTGCAAGATTCACGACTACTTACAACCATTATCGAATGATTGACATACCGCTAATCATCGGTTATGAAATGAATGTGAAGAAAATGGTACTGACGTTGAATTCAGGTGTTTACTTCAATTTGATGAGCCGTCAGCAAGGTAAGTTTTTGTCGCCGGATAATAAATTGGTTTCCTTTTCATCGGAAGATCCAGGTTCGTATCCAGCATTCAAAAATCATCTAAACCTAAGCATCTACGGAAGCATAGGTGCATTATATAATCTGAATGAACATTGGCAAATTATGCTAGAGCCGCATCTCAGATATTATGTCGACCCGCTGACAAAAAGGGACTATATGGTTGAACAAAAGTACTTTTCAACTGGTTTAATAACCGGACTAAGATATAAGTTTTAAGCTCAATTTAGAAGCAGTGTTTGAGCTTTAATAAACATAAGAACTTGCATTCACACCCGAGTGCAATACCCGTATAAACTAGCTTCGTTTTTTTTGAAACTCTGTAAGTGCAAACTTACAGAGTTTTTTTGTGGGTCATTGGGGAGAGGGGATGGGACCTGTCGGGCTGACGCTTTTCGCCAGACGGGCACGGATCTAACTGATTGAACGGATCGGGACGGATTTTTTCACCTTAGACGGACTCCAATTACAAGCCCGCCAATATGAATAATATGCTCAGGCCGATTGAGGATTCGCGATGAGGGAGAGTCGTAGGAACTAAGTGTTTTACCCTTACAGGAAAAATCCGTCCTAATCAGTTTCATCCGTTCGATCCGTGCCCGTCTGGCGAAAAGCGTCAGCCCGACAGGTCCCATTAAAAAACAGCGAGCCTGCGAGCCACCTATGCAGACAAAATACTTTTCAAATCAGCAGGAGAATACTTAATAGATTTCAAAGTCTTATCATCCTCCGTTCGATACACCAACCAAACATCACCTTCTTTTTTGATATAAGAGTCCGTATTCTTATTTTCTTTATAATGCTTTTGAGTGGCCTCAGCCTCTTCCAATGACTTACAAGTTTTACTCATATTAGAGCGTTGTACTTCATCAAAAAGTGTACGAAATTTATCACCCAAGCCAAATTCCAAAACAGCACCCGATAAGACATATTGAATATCGCAAAGGGCATCCGCCACTTCTACTAAGTCATTATTATCGATAGCTTCCTGCAATTCTTTCAATTCTTCAGAGATCAATTCCACTCTTAATTTACATCGTTTCTCGTCCGGAATGATTGGCTCCGGTTGAATTGGATGTTTGAATGTTCGGTGAAATTCAGCTACCTGATTTAATGCATCTAATTTGTCCATATTTCTAGTTTTTGCAAATGTAAATTTTAACCCCCTCAATTCCAAAGGATACAGATTAAACAACTTCAAAATGTAGATTTAATTTATCAACATTCCAAAGAAATAGCCAACGATCTTTTTAGGCTCTTGGCCAAATTTAGTGGGTACAGAAATATTAATGCCGCTATTTGAAGAGCAAAGCTTGCAATCATATGGTTTTCAACACTAAGGCACTCAGGTTTTTCGCGATAACGCGCTTAGTGATCGCAGTGAACTTAGTGTTTAAAACAACGAAAGAAAGGAAAACCCACTATAGTTGACGAAGTACCTCTTTTTAATTTGTTTGACAATCTCACTTAGTCATAACCATTCAGCCAGCTAGCAATATTGCGCTACGTCAAAGGGAAGTACTAGGTCAGAAGGAATTACGACGTCAGAGGGAAGCTTCGGTCTTCGGAACTCCCCACTCCCCAACATCAATAATTCTCATAAACATAATCCAACACCTTCTCCATCTCCTCTTTCAAAGCCTTCGTAGGGCAAGTGTAGTTATTATGCATAAAGCTAAAAATAAGCGTCTTCCCCTTTTTCGTTTTGACATAGCCACTTAAGCAATGCACATGCCGAAGCGTTCCTGTTTTGGCAAAAACATAAGGTCGTTCCTTACCTCCATACCAGTTTTTAATCGTCCCACTTTCTCCTCCTGCAGGGAAAATATCGAATAACTCCGCTTCCGTAAGTTCCTGTTGAAGCATTTCCAAAACACGAACGATACTACGAGGGGTTAACTTGTTGTATCTCGATAAACCTGAGCCATCTACCCATTTTGGAGTATCTTGTAAATCGTTTAATAAATTTTTCATAGACCACTTAATCGCCTTGCTGACTTGTAAAGTGTCGCACAGTTCATCGGCACACATCAGTAGTAATTGTTCGGCCACTAGATTGTCGCTGACCTGCATTAATTGTTGGAGAAGTTGCTGGGTATTCACTCCCGCAGCTACTTTTTTAAAATCACTGATTTCACATTTACCATCACATAGGGCAATCGTTTTTTGCAAAGTATCTTGTAGTAGTTCGATAGTCGTTTGAGTAGTAGGTCGAAAGGGGCGTTCTGTAGCCCTAAGCGATCCGTTCGTTCCGGTATGTTCAAATATGTTTTCATCCAACTTTCGATAAATACTTGCTTTACCATTTTTTGAAACTCCCAATACGTTTCTTTTAAAGTAATTTGGTTCAACAACTAGAGATGATTGACTACTTGATTTTTTAAACTTAACCGTATTTCCATAAATAGGAAAAGCTGATTTTTCTGTTTGAAAATTGTAATGGTAATCATCCCATGACCAACCAGAACCAAAGCGACTATCTATATAGTTGCAATCACAAAACGTAAATGGTTTTTTATGCCATTTTAAAAACAGGAAAGAGCTATGGGTACTTTCTTCGAATTGGTTGTTTAGAAATCCAGGATGGCCCGTACCACGAAAAACAGTTCCTTCTTCATTGACTTGGTAGCGCAGCCCACTAGGTGTTTCTTCAAGTGTTTTTAGCGCCGTATAACAAGTTAGTATTTTTACGTTGGAAGCAGGCGTAAAATATTTGTCAGCATGTTGCTCAAGAAGCATTTCTTTCTTTTTGGGGTCGTATAATGCAATCCCTGTAAATCCATTGTTGAATGAGTCACTTGTTTTAATGATGGTGTCAAGATGATTAACCTTTGTCGGAAGTTTTTTGGCAGTCTTGCAACTGAAAGTGAGTAGTAAGATAGTAAGAAGTAGAATTAAATTTTTAGAAAAATGCATGGGCAATAATTTTTAGAAAATTAAGTGCTTGGTCTATTTAAATAATTTGAAAAAAAAAGACTGATCTATGGAGCGGGCAATAGATTAAGAAACACCCTTCTCCAAAAAAGTAAGCGTACCCGCCGTAGCATCCAACTCCACTTTTATACCAACAGGTAAGGTGCATTGATCATCTACATGACCAAACGGTAGTCCATAGTAAACTGGT
>CALGLS010000273.1 GCA_937959375.1 uncultured Saprospiraceae bacterium | reverse complement strand
GTAGGTCGTGGAAATAATAGAGTTACTTCAAGTAATGATCCTACGGCACATGCTGAGGTTGTTGCGATACGTGATGCGTGTAAAAATTTAGATACTTTCCAATTGGATGGTTGCGTTTTATATTCATCTTGTGAACCTTGTCCGATGTGCCTAGGTGCCATTTATTGGGCTCGACCAGATAAGTTGTATTTTTCTTGTACACGAGAAGATGCAGCGGATATTGGATTCGATGATGATTTTATTTATAAAGAAATTCCATTGCCAATTCATGAGCGTAAGATCGAGACAAAACAAATGATGCAGGAGGAAGGTCTTGGTGTATTTAAAGCTTGGACGGAGAAGACAGATCGGGAGATGTATTGAGGAGTTGGAAGCTAGAGGTGGGAAGTGGGAAGTTTCACTCGAACGTGGGGCTTCGCATTAGATGGTACTTCCAACTTCCCACTTCCCACCCAATTACCTCCCATCTTTTTAACAAAAAAAAAGTAATCAAAAATAATGAATAGAGTCATTACCATAATAGCAACGCTAGTTATTACCATAGGAATCGATCAGTGGACAAAGGCCCTAGCAGTTGATCATCTTAAAAATAAATTAGGAGACTCTTATTTAGATGGCTTCTTCCGTTTTATCTATGCTGAAAACACAGGTGCTTTTCTTGGTCAAGGAGACCAATTGTCAGAGACCGCTAGTTTTTGGATTTTGAAAATACTTCCGATGATGGTTTTGTTGGGATTGCTTGCCTATCTTTTTTTCTCGAAAGAGTTAGATCGAATTTCAATTTTTGCTTTTGCTTTAATAGTGGGAGGTGGTTTGAGTAATGTAGCAGATCGTTTTCTCAACAATGGGGCAGTGGTTGATTTTATGAATATGGGGATCGGTGATTTGCGAACGGGGATTTTTAATTTCGCAGATGTATTTATTATGATAGGAGTGGGGCTTATGTTGGTTGCTCAGTTTTGGCCAACAAAAAAAGATGCCACGGAAAGTGTGGATGCTTAAATATAAAGACAAAGCAAAAGGAAGAAACCTCAGAAGGAAACCCTGTCTGCCGACGAGGCGCGTTCCGTCTTCTACTTAATATCTGTAATCAACAATTTCATAACCAAAGAAGCAGGTAAGTTTCTACAAGCTTTTTTTAGTACTCGTACCAATATCTTTTCGTCAACTTTTCCTGAGGTTTGCTTCGCCTTCGCTTCACGAGCACATTCAATTGCTTTTTTAAATGCTCGATCCACCTTAGGATATAATTTCTCTAATTCAGTATTGTCTGGGTTTTTCATTTCCATCATTCGCTTCATCTTCTCATTGATCTCAACGGTGTGTTCTGAGCATTTGCAATAAGCATCAGCTAGGGCTTGGTAGTCAATGTCTTCGCTAGCTTCAGATACTGGTGGTGCTAAATCTTCTATTGTAGCAAGCTCATTGTTATTCTGTTCCGTAGATTTATTTCCACAAGCAAATAAAAAAACAAAAGATAAAAGTCCAATTATATATACCAAGTTTTTCATGTCGATTGAGTATTTTAATTTCTCTTAAAGGTAATCCCTATTTCTTTTTTTACAAAATGTGCGACCCAGCTCGTCTGCCCGCAGATTCCCATTCCCACCTAATCCTATCGGCTAGGCAAGTTCCCATTCTAATTCTAATTCTAATTCCCATTCTAATTCCCATTCCCATCCCCCCTGTACCAAGCCTGCAAAAACTCCTCTCCCTTTTTCCCCTGAGGTGTATATCCATGTTTTCGTCGTTTACTATGCCGATCAACATCAGGAAACCATTTCCATAAAAAGCCACCATGATAATAAGGCTCTGGCCAAAACACTTCATGCAAGGCTTGTAATGCATTAGCTTGTGCCTGTTCGTTAACCGAATATTTTTGACGATCTTTTTCTAGCTCCCATGTATTGTAGGTGCAACCATCGACTGAAAGATATCCGTATTCTGTAAACAAAACAGGGCGATTTGTTTTTTTATGTAGTTTACGAATGGGACGCAGATATTTCTCCCATGCTTTTTTTATTTCAGCCACGCTCGGTTCTTTTTTGTCAATTAATGGAAAATAAGCATCAATACCAATATAGTCCAATGCATCCCAAAAAGGTACATCTTCATACGAATCCCAATTTGAAGCGTACACCAATTTGCCTTTATATTCAGCGCGTATTTTTTTGATTAGCTTTCGCCAAAATTGCACTCGTTTTGTTTCGCTAAATTTAAATTCAGTTCCAATGCAAAACAAACCCACGTCCATGCTATCGGCAATCGCCACAAAAGTCATGATGTATTTTTCATAATCACTTTCCCATTGTTCCCACTCACGATCTGTTTTAAAATCTAATCCACCTGGCCAACTTCCCGGAATGTAGACCTGTGGTTTTAGCATCACTTTTATTCCAGCTGCCTGAGCAATTCGTATGGTTTCAATCGTTCCTTCTGGTCGTTCGCCCCACCATTGTCGATCCGAATTAAAATGTACCGAAGGTTCACCTAATAAAGTAAAAGCATAAGGTATCGCTGCAATCCAGTTCGCCCCCAACGCAACAATCGGTTTCATAGGATCTCCGTCGAATGGATTGGGAGGAGCCACAAAACTCAGTCCTGCCATTTTATCTCCAACCGGAATACTTGGACTCACAAAAGAAGGTGATTCGTTTGTGCTGATTGTAGGACTTTGGCAAGTCAACTGAAATAAACAGATAATGAATAAGAATGAGAAAATTTTCATGAATGCTCTTTTAATAAAACAACTTCAACCTTTGTGATGAGACTAGAGCTAATGAAAGAGCTCCTTTTTTTCTAATTGATACAAATATCGTAAAACCAAAGTTTCAATTTTAAAATACTATACCTTCTGTATCGGATCAGCTAAATTTTGATGAAAAAGCTATTCAAATTAGAATTATTAATTATGTTTTCATCATTTTTTACATCATATATTGGTTTTTTATTCAGTGGAAATACTGAAACGTTGATTTTTTTTCAAAAAAACTGTTTTTTAACAATAGTTATTTGATAATATTTTAATAAAAAGAGTCATAATTGAATATTTTCTATAAAAAATACAATTTTGTTGAAAAATTTGCAACGTAAGTTCTTTTACTCTAAATTTGTATTAACAAGAACGGGAAATTAAAAAGTTAGTATCCCGGAAGAATTAGAATTAGATTCGAAATTAGAATTAGAATATCCCGCGATCGTGTGTTGACGTAAGAGGGCTATTCTAATCTTGCCTGGTGGCCAGACAGGCTCCAATTCCAATTCACATTCTAATTGAAAAATTGTGAGGTGATGAAACAGGCAGCCATGCCCTCTTGTCTCGAGGGTGGAGAATTCAGGATAAATTCTATGAACATAAAGAACTAACTGCTCCGTGAAGGTTCGAATCCTTCTCTCACAGCGAACGAATTAGAATAAGAATAGAAATTAGAGTTAGAATATCCCACGATTGTGTGTTCACGTAAGCAGGCCATTCTAATTCTAACTCAGATTCTAATTCTAATTGAAAAATTGTAAGATGATGAAACAGGCAGCCATGCCCTCTTGTCTCGAGGGTGGAGTTACCGGGATAAATTTAATGCAAGTCTGTCTTTACTGGCAGGTAAGATTAAACTAACCGCTCCGTGAAGGTTCGACTCCTTCTCTTACAGCTAAAAAATTAAAGTCAAAGTTGCAGTAGCAATGTCAGTAAACAGCATTGTCACTGCAATTTTAACTTTGATTCCATCCCTCTCGTCCTCCTTACCACACCATTCAACGAAAGTTATCCCTAAGTCGTAGAAAAAAATTGATTTACAGGTCAACAAAATCTAAGTTGTATATGCATAACGTGCTATATCAATAAGCAGTCCCGTACAACTTAAATGATTGGATTTTGATTCGCAACCAAATTTTCATTGAGTGAGCAATAGGGGCTGCTTTTATTTTTGCGAAAGAACGTTAGAAATAGAAGTGAATTAACAAGAATCGTTATCACTTACGTTAGAGGGCTATTTCACGTTAACGGGAAAGTCCCTCAGTCTGCCAGCGGCAGCCGCAGCGATCTGGCAGCGCCAGCGGTCTCAAATCACGATATAAAATACATGTCAACCTCGCCTTTATTCTTAGCAGAAATCTTACCACGATAAATGCATTCAAACGAGTCTTTAACCAACTGATAAGTCGCATCAGAAATGTTAACACGCCCAATCTCACTGCTGGATTCCATCCGCGCTGCAATGTTGACCGTGTCGCCCCAGATATCGTAAGCAAATTTTTTGCTGCCTACGATTCCTGCCACCACAGGCCCGGTATGAATTCCAGTACGCATCGATAAAATCGGCTGATCAAGCGCTTCCCGTTCGGCATTGACCTTGTTCATAAATTCTTGCATTTCTAAAGCAGCCTTGACGATGTCGATTGCATGTGTTTCATTAGCTTCTGGCAAACCACCTGCGCACATATAAGCATCACCAATGGTTTTTATTTTTTCAATGTTATGCCGTTGTACAATTTCGTCAAACCCTCTGTAACAATAATCGAGTAGGGCAACAAGCGCTTCTGCTTCCATGGATTCGGTCACTTGCGTAAATGATTTGAAGTCGGTGAAAAGTACACTGACAGAGGTATGTTTTTTTGCGGCAGTACTTCCTTTTTCTTTTAGTTCATCAGCAGTTGCTTTCGGCAAAATGTTGAGTAATAAAGATTCAGAACGTTTCTGCTCCTCAGCAATAATGCTATTTTTTTCTTCTAGTGTTTTGTTGGCTCGGTTCTTTATTAAAAAACGATTGTACAATAAACCGAGTACTAATAATAAACCAGCAGCGCCACCTATTAATACTTTCTTTTGAAGACTCGCTTTTTGGATGGCTGCCTCTTGCTTGTCGATTTCTAATTGTTTTTTATCAATTTCCAACTGCTTTTTTCTATCTCCAAAAATAGCCTCTCTTCTTGAGTTGAATCGGGTACGACTTTCGTCTAAACGATCATAGCGTAGGTCGTCATATTTTTTTTGATTATTGAGTGCTAGTTGATATTTACCAGTTGCTTCATATGCTTTTGATAAATCCTTATAGGCATTTTGTCTAAACTTATCATCGCCTATCTCATTGGCTATGGCTAAATATTGATTCGCAAATTGAATCGCTTCCTTGTATTTTTCTTGTCTACGTTTGACATCTCCGATACCATTGTAAACTTCCATGATGCCCTGTTTGTCTTCTAACTCTTCTCTAATATTGAGCGACTTTTGGAGGTAGTCTAATGCTTTTTCAAGGGCCTGTTTCGCGGCATCCTTTTCTTTCAATTTGAGGTGATAACTACCGATGTTTTTATAAACCAAACCAATGTTGTTGTAGCTGGCGCTCACTTCATCGTCGTATTCCATTTTTTGGCGCAAAGCCAAGGCTGCTTCATGTGACTGAATGGCTTCTTTGAACTTTTGAAATGCAGCTTTGAAATCATCTTCATCGAGGTTTCGTTCACCAAAGTCATCTTTGTTATTGCCAATATTATTGTGAGCAGATGCAATTTCCCAATCGTCTTCCATTTCTAAAGCAATGGCCATCGCTTTTTCATAATTTTCTTTTGCTTCCTCAAAAAGTTCCAACTCAGTTTTGATGTTGCCAATCACATTGTAAGCATTGATGATGTTGCTTTGATCATTCATTTGCTGTGAAATTTCAAGACATTGAAAAATATGATCCAATGCTTCAGAGTAGTTGCCCCAGATTTCGTTGGTAACACTAATGTTATAATGTACGTTGGCTATTTTTTGAGAATCTTTGAGCTCTTCTCGTATTCGAAGGGAGTATTGAAAACTGATTAAGGCATCTTCATAAGCTTCTAATTCGGATTGTAGGTTTCCGATGTTGTTGTAAATAGATGCGACACCTTTTTTGTCATCTAATTCTTGTCGGATGACCAATGCTTTTTCGTAGTTAGCAATTGCTTTACTTTTATTTTCATGGATGGTTTCCACTACACCCCAATTATTGTAAGCTTGCCCAGCTCCTTTTTTATAATCGATCTTATTGGAGAGTTCAATGGCTTGTGCCAAATACTTTCTAGCTTCTTCTGGATCATCAAATTTTAATTCCCAAGCAATATCGTTGAGTACATCAATTTTTTGTGGACTGTCTGAACTGTTACTTAAAACTTGTCGAAGACTATCAAGTAAAGGGTTCGCGTCCTGCGCAACAATAGATAAGGAAGAAAATAAAATGAGCATGAGGAGAGTTCCACGGCTAAGCACTTTTCCGAAAGGAAGGAGAGTTAAAGTACTTATAAGTTGTGGATTTGTTTTCACCTGAAGTTTAGTTGGTTTGTATGAAGTTGTGATTGCTTATTCAGATTCACAAAAAATTCAATGCTACAATAAACAAAGAATCTCTGTAAATCTGAATAATTACTTCATGAAGTTGTTTTAAAATGGAGCTTGAAAATCATCATTCTATCTTAAAACAACTCCCATGCAAAAATCTACGACAGCAAATTTATGCACGCTTTAAATATCTTAGCTGTTCAAAAGAAACAGTATTCTAATCGACCAAGAAGACCAAACCAGTAGGTCATTGCAGTTGCCATTACAACTTGAGTGGCAACGGTTAAGTTTCCTTATTTCATTTCCTTGGTTTTTTCTAAAAGGATAACGCCATCTGCCAAGAATTTCAACTGCTGCTCCGGCTCTGTAATCGCATCAATTTCTTCTTGTGACAAACCTTCGTCTTCAGCATAGTGCTTCAAATCTTTTACGCTTGTCAATTCGCGGAAAGCATAACCCTGCATCACGACTTCCTTACCAGCAATGTCAAGCGGCATGAAAAAAGCATAATCTTTAAAGTTAACCATCATTTCTTCTTTTCCTTCTGCTGAGATATTCATCCAGCATCCTTTTACTTTACAAACCTCAGATACCTTACCTTTTACCTTAGCAGGAAATTTTTCTGCATCTCCCATCTTATCTACCATTTCAGAATATGACATAGCGCCATCTATAGATATCTCTGCACCATAATTAGGGAATCCAGTCTCAGCTGAAATTTTTGGAGGGTCATTTTTACAGGCCATCATTGAGGCTCCGATTAGTAATACGAATAAAATTTTCTTAAGCATGATATTTGTTTTTTATTATTTAGACAATTTCTTAGATGAACCTAACACTCGAAGACTAAGAATGTTAGATGTGGTATGTAAAATTTTTGCCACAAAGCATTTTAACAATTGCCACAAAAATAGACCTAAAAAACTTTACTTAATACAATATTAACTATTAATTATAGGTTAATAATGCACGCTGTTAAACTCTCAAGCAATTACGGAGTCTAATCTCCGAAATCGCTAATCAACAGGTTTAGTTACTCATTTAGAACATCATCAACAAATATCAGGTTATATAGAAATAATCACTACATTTCAAATTAGAAGACGAGACAAAATTATTCTGTCAAACTACTTCTTCGTCGGGCTTGCCACAACCACCAAAAGATGGTATTTTGCCGACGCTCTCTAACACAACTAAACCAGATATTATGAAACAGCTCCTAAGCCTTGTAGTGATACTACAATTTTTCGTTCTCCCCCAACTCGATGCTCAATGCGTAAAAGGTAACTGCTATAACGGTCGCGGTACCTATCAATTTGATTCTGGCGCCCGCTACGTTGGTGAATTTCTCAATGGTAAAATCCACGGAGAGGGAGCACTCTATTTTAGCAATGGAAATAAATATTTCGGAACCTGGGCCAATCAATACCGAGAAGGTAAAGGAAAATTGGTTTTTAGTTCGGGTGACATATATAAAGGTAACTTTGAAAAAAGTAAATTCTGTGGTGAAGGAACAATGGAATTTGCCAACGGAGATAAATACATGGGCGAGTGGGAAAAAGATTTCCAAAACGGAAAGGGGAAGTACTTTTTCAAAAGCGGTGACGTTTATGATGGCGATTTCAAAGTCGGAAAATTTGATGGACGCGGTACGATGACCTACGCTGATGGTTCTAAATACGAAGGTGGTTGGAAAAATAATTATAAAGATGGGAAAGGTGTATTAAGGAATGCCAATGGAAAAGTAATCGAAGGACTTTGGTTAAGTGGTAAATTCCTTGGTGATGAAACAGAAGTTGTAGATGCGCCAGAAGAATTGATTATCGAAAAGGAATTAAAGAATTGTAATACTTCTTTCTGCAAAGAAGGAGTAGGCGTTTATACCTATGGAGATAACACAAAATGGATTGGTGAATTTAAAGATGGTTTACCAGAAGGGCAGGGGACTTGTTACTATGCGAATGGAGATAAGTATGTTGGAAACTGGAAGCGACATGCTCCGCACGGTGATGGTATTATGTCATATACTAATGGTAGAGTGCTTGGCGCAAAATGGGAGTACGGTCGTCCAAAGGGTGAACTTGATTCACCAGATGATGTTATCTCACAAGAGCAAATTGAAGTAGATCAAGACGAAGAAATAAAAGTATGGGCAGTGGTAGTAGGAGTAGCCCGATACGTACATATGCCAGTCCTAAAATATACAGATGATGATGCCTACCAGATCTACGCATTTCTGAAAAGCCCAGAAGGAGGTGCTTTACCAGATGATCAGATTCGAGTACTAATTGACGAAGATGCTTCGCGTACCAATATATTGAAAACGATGCGACAAGTATTCTTGCAAGCTGACGAAAACGATGTAGTCTTACTATACTTTTCAGGTCACGGTTTGCCAGGTTATTTTCTACCAGTTGATTTTGATGGTTTTAATAACAAGTTGGACCACGAAGATATCAAGGACTTACTAAGTGAGTCAAAAGCAAAACACAAAATCTGTTTGGCAGATGCCTGCCACTCAGGAACGCTTACAGCCATGAAAACGGCACCAGCAGAAATGGCCATTCAAAAATTTTACAAAGCATTTGAGCAATCAGGAGGAGGTACAGCGCTACTGCTTTCATCAAAAGGAGATGAGTATTCACTAGAGGATGGTGGTCTCCGTCAAGGAATTTTTAGTCACTACCTTATTCGCGGTCTGAAAGGAGAAGCGGACAGCGATAAGAATAAGATAGTGACGATGGAAGAACTCTTTACCTTCGTTCACACAAAAGTGCGTAGCTACACAGGAAATGCTCAAACTCCTACCATTAGTGGTAAGTTTGATCCAGCGATGCCTGTATCTGTAGTTCGCTAAAATACAGTCCCCTAAGCATAGAAGTCCCCGCTTATCTACGGATAGCGGGGACTTCCTCATTTTTATCACACAAATTACATTTTTTGGTAATATATTTGTAGCATAGACCAAAGGGAACAACCTTTTCGTTATTCCTTATGTGCTTTCGTAAAGTGCAACCATATGCTTAGAGCATGTTTAAATTTAGTTTCCTATGAAAATCAAGAGTTTATGGTTCTCGCTAACAATTTTTTAATGAGTTTAGTGAGCTAACTGAATTCTAAAATTGGACGCGAGGTTCATAAAACATTGATTTGCAATTAAATGGAAATTTAAATATGCTCTTAATTCATCGAGATAATAAAATAGAGAGGTATCAACCGAGCCTTTGCACGGAGCTTAGTCAAAGTTGACTCTTAAACACACAATTAATAACATGAGACATCTTATCCTATTTTTCCTCTGTTCCATTTTTACAATTCAATTGTCTGCTCAATGTATTGCTGGCGATTGCCAAAACGGTAAAGGCACCTACGTTTTTCCAAGTGGAGCTAAATATACAGGTGCATTTAAAGACGGCGAAATCCATGGCGTTGGAGTTTGTTATTATACCAATGGTAGCAAATATTCCGGACAGTGGCTACATCGTTACCCTGAAGGTAAAGGCACCAAAACATTTGCTGATGGTACCAAGCGAACAGGTGATTGGCTAAAAGGTCAACCTGTTGATGAGCATGGTGAAATCATAGAATTTACTGCGAAAGGAGAAACAGAAGATGATGATGGTACAGACATTCAAACCGGATGTGTGTCGGGAGATTGTGAAAACGGAAAAGGCGTTTTTGCTTACGCAGATGGTAGTCGTTACGAAGGGAAATTTTTAAAAGGAAAACTTCACGGATTTGGAAGCTTGTTTAGCGCCAGCGGAGATAAATTTGTTGGTTCTTTCGAAAACAATTTTCAAAACGGAAGCGGAACCATGTTCCATGCAGATGGGACCAAATCAGTTGGTCAATGGTTGGAAGGTGAATTCCATGGAGATACTTTTAGAGAGATGGGAATCGAAGGTTGCCAGCAAGGAGATTGTGAAAACGGACAAGGTACTTACATTTACAAAGATGGTGAAGCAAAATATGTGGGTAACTTTAAAGATGGTTTAGCAAACGGAGCAGGAACTTGCTTTTATTCCAACGGCGAACGTTATGAAGGGGAATGGGAAGTAGGAATGTTTCAAGGAACAGGAACCTTATATATGTTGGATGGAACGCAGGTTGCAGGCAACTGGAAGGAAGGTACCTACATGGGAAAAGAAACTGCAGTAGATTTAGCTGTAGCTAAAAAAGAAGAAGTAGCAGAAGAATCGATCGATCGATTGGCAGTCAAGGAAGCCAAAACAATGAAGGTATGGGCAGTGATTATTGGCGTAGCAGATTACAGTCACATGCCTGCACTGAAGTATACGGATGATGATGCCTATCGTGTATACTCGTTTTTGAAAAGCCCAGCAGGTGGTGCATTGAAAGACGAACAAATCAGAATCTTGATTGATGAAAATGCTACAAAAGATAAAATAACAAACGCGCTCACTGAAGTCTTTGGTAAAGCTGGCGAAAACGATCTGGTCATGATGTATTACTCAGGTCACGGCCTAAAAGGTTCATTCCTTCCGATCGACTTTGATGGTTTCAATAACAAACTAGGTCATGATGAAGTAAGCCGGATTCTAAAAAGTAGTAAGGCAAAATACAAAGTATGCATTGCTGATGCCTGCCATTCTGGAAGTTTGCTTGCTATGAAAAGCGGAACAGTTGACAATCTATTAGCAACTTACTATACCTCTTTGGCGAAAGCCGATTCAGGTACTGCATTAATTATGTCTTCTAAATCAAGCGAGACGTCATTGGAGTCTAGTGGTCTTCGCCAAGGTGTATTCAGCCATTTCCTACAAAGAGGAATGAAAGGAGAGGCAGATACCGATGGTAACAAGATTGTATCGATCAGCGAATTATTTGGTTACATCTCAGAAAATGTTCGAACCTATACGGGCTATCGCCAATCTCCGGTTATTCAGGGAGACTATGATCCGACTATGACGGTTGGAGTTGTTCGTGAGGATTAAATAGATATCAAATAGCATAAACAAATAATCCCGAATACACCTTAAGGCGTATTCGGGATTGTTCATTCTAACCTTTAGTATCAGTAAAAGAAGCATCCATAACTTAGTGATTATTTGGAACACTTACCTATATTGGTCAATAAACATCAACTTTCACAAACCAATTGAATTAAAAGAGAAATGCTTTTGCGCAAAGCAATTACTTACCAGATGAAAAACATAAAAAAAATATTAGGCATATCAGCTTTCTACCACGATGCAGCAGCAGCACTTGTTATTGGTGGAGAAGTTATTGCAGCAGCGCAGGAAGAACGATTTACTCGCGTAAAGCACACAGCCGATTTTCCTGTTCATGCCATAGACTATTGTTTGACTGAATCTGGTTTGAGTATTGATGAGTTGGATGCTGTTGTTTTTTATGATAAACCATTACTCAAGTTTGAACGTTTATTAGAAACCTACTATGCCTTTGCTCCTAAAGGTTTACAGTCTTTTCTAAAAGCTATTCCAGTATGGCTTGATGAGAAAATGTTTTTGAAAAAACAGATACACGAAGGATTAAAAGAAGTAGCTGTTTATGACAAAAAGAAACTCAAACTTTTATTTACAGAACATCACTTGTCGCATGCCGCTTCTGCTTTTTATCCATCCGAGTTTGATAAAGCTGCTATTCTTACTATTGATGGAGTAGGAGAGTGGTGTACTGCATCTATCGGTCTCGGAGAAGGAAGTAAAATCACATTTTTAAAGGAAATGAATTTCCCACATTCAGTGGGTTTACTCTACAGTGCTTTTACCTATTATTTAGGATTTAAAGTAAACTCCGGAGAATATAAATTAATGGGTTTAGCTCCTTACGGAAACCCACATGCAAGTGAAACCACACAATTTATTCAAAAAATAAAATCAACACTAGTTGACATAAAAGCGGATGGTTCCATTTGGCTAGACCAATCCTATTTTAATTATGCAACAGGTCTGCGAATGGTTGTTGATAAAAAGTGGGAAAAACTATTTGGACTAGCTCGACGCGAAGAATCTATAGATATTGATCAACGACATTGTAATCTAGCTTTTGCAATTCAGCAAGTGACTGAAGAGATCGTTTTGAAAATGGCAAAAGAAGCAAAACGAATTACTGGAGCCGAAAACCTTTGCATGGCAGGAGGAGTGGCACTGAATTGTGTTGCCAATGGTAAACTATCAAAAGCAGGGATTTTCAAAAACATTTATTTTCAACCAGCGGCAGGTGATGCAGGTGGCGCATTGGGAGCAGCGATGGCTGCAAGTCAAATGTATTTTGATGAAGCCAGGGCTTTGCCAATAAAAGGTGGTCAAATGAAAGGGACTTATTTAGGTCCTGCGTTTTCTGAGAAAGAAATCAGACAGATGAGTTTGAAAGTAAAAGCCAATTTCCAACATATTGATGACGTAGATGAACTTTGCACCCTAGTTGCTGAAAAGATCGCTGATGGGCAAGTCGTGGGTTGGTTCCAAGGAAGAATGGAATTCGGTCCGCGAGCACTAGGTAATCGTAGTATTCTTGGAGATGCACGAAATCCCGAAATGCAAAAAAAGCTAAACCTAAAAATAAAGTATCGAGAAGGATTTAGGCCTTTTGCACCTTCTGTTTTGAGTGAAGATGCGAGCTACTTTTTTGAGCTAGGGGTGGACTCACCATACATGCTTCTGGTTGCTCCAGTGAAGGAAAAACACAGAAAAAAAATACCAGACAACTACTATGATATGCCTTTGTGGGAGCGACTCTATCAGCATCGAAGTGATGTTCAATCTATAACACATCTTGATTTTTCAGCCCGAGTTCAGACAGTGCATCAATCAACAAACCCACGTTATTGGAAATTGATCAATGCGTTTAAGCAAAAAACAGGATTTGGATTGCTTGTCAACACGAGTTTTAATGTACGTGGTGAACCGATTGTATGTACGCCTTACGATGCTTACCGCTGTTTTATGGCTACAGAGATGGATTGTCTCGTGATCAACGATTTTGTTTTTATTAAAGAGGATCAAACCGATTGGGAAAACAAAGATAAGTGGAGCGTTGAGTTTAAAAAGGATTAAAACAACTTAATGAAAAAATATATTGGGAATATAGTACTTGTAGTCTTTTCAGTAACCTTTATTATTGCAGTTCTTGAAATTGCGAGTCGGATGTTATATGGTAAGGAGTTTATAGATAGCTACGAATATCGAATGGCTCAGCCAGAGCCGTATAAAGATTCGGATTATTTTTCTAAATCGTTTGTAGAAGAATCTTTTTATCAGCCCGGTAATTGGATCAATCCAGAAGGGACTAGAGTCCTTTATCCTGCAAATTACAAAAGCAATTACTTTAATGTCGTAGACAATAAGAGGCTTACCACTGATTCTCCAGAAAATTATGCGCATACTATTCATTTGTTTGGAGGTTCTACAATTTATAATGGAGAGGTTCCTGATCAATATACCGTTGCCAGTTTTTTACAGAGAATCCTCAATGAGAAGATTCCTCAGAGGTATCGGGTGTTAAACTATGGTGCTAATTCAATTAATACCTCCCAGCAGTTAGAGCGATTGAAAACCGTTGATGTACAGCCCAGAGACATTGTTGTATTTTATGGAGGGATAAATGATTCCTGGCTTTTTACATCAGGAAAAATAGACGGATGGATTAAAGGTGAGAATCTGGTGGCATTAGGGAGGTTAAACCCAATACAAAAACTAAGGTTTCAGATATATGGAAAATTAAAAAGGCGCTCAATGTTTGTTAGCAAATTTCTTAACCCACATACTAGTCATGTTCCCGATTTTTTAAAAGATAGTACAAAGGTAGAGGAAATGAAAGTTGATTTAGCAAGATCGTACATCAGTTCTATAACAAAGGCAGATTCGATATCAAAATCGAAAGAGGCTACATTTTTCAACTTTCTTCAACCCACCATATTAACGCGTTCTGAATTGCCAATGAATGAAAAAGAACTTCTTCAAAATAGGTCTTTGAGTCCCGAGTCATGGCTCCTTGCTATGAAATATAGTTACCCTATTTTAATCGATTCAAATATTGAACTAGCAAGTCAAGGAATAAATTCAAAAGAGTTGATCTCTATATTTGATCATTCTAATGAGAGTTACTATCTTGATATTTGTCATGTGACTGAAAAAGGAAATAGCATTGTGGCAACAGTAATTAGTAATACTTTGATTGGAAGTCTTTGAACTAGATTACTCAAAATACTAAAAAATGGATATACTAAAAGACCTTTGGCTTTTCATGAAAGAGCGAAAAAAATTCTGGTTGGCACCTATAATAATTGTATTGCTATTGCTAGGAGTGTTAATTGTGTTTGGTAGTGGAAGCTCTTTGGCTCCTTTTATCTATTCAATTTTTTAAGCTAATGCAAAAGTTTAAATCAAATCCAGCTAAGACAGTCTTGACCATTTCTATGGGTTTTCTTGTTATGTACCTATTCGCAAAATGGGATTGGGCACTCCAAGTCGCTGTGGTGATTGGCCTGGTAGGAGTATTCTCCAATTATCTGAGTCAAAAAATAGAATGGCTTTGGATGGGGCTTGGAGGTTTACTCGGTTTGTTTGTTCCAAAGATTATATTGACCATGCTCTTTTATCTATTCTTATTTCCAATAGCATCCCTCTCTAAGTTGTTCACGAAAACGGACAGCTTGATGCTTAAGAATCAAAGGGAAAGCACCTTTACCGACCGTAAAAAGGACTTTGAGAAGGCCGATTTTGAAAAAATATGGTAAATCATCGGAGAAGGTTTACACTAATTTACCTTAAAAAGCAGCTAAATCTCCCTTCTAGTACGAAACACAATCAATCTCTCAAGTAATTCTTCCTCAACCTTTGCATAAGCACACATAATTCGCTATCTTTGCAGCCGTTTTCTTAATTATTTAACATAAAACACTTCTGAATGAATCAGTATGAAGTAACTTTCGTTGTAGATCCGGTGCTGTCGGGCGACGAAATTAAATCGACAGCTCAGACGTACATCGACCTTATCACTAAAGAAGGTGCAGAGATCGTATTTACAGATGAGATGGGTTTAAAGCAATTGGCTTACCCAATCAAGAAACGCACCACCGGTGTATACTACTGCATCGAATACAAAGTACCCAACGGGGAAATGATTAGTAAAATGGAATTAGCTTTCCGTCGTGATGAGCGTATCATGCGCTTTTTGACCGTCAGACTTGATAAGTTTGGTGTGAAATACAACGAGGACAAGCGTAACGGACTTATCGGAAAGAAAAGAGCTGATAAGAAAAGTAAAGACGCTGCTAAGGAAACAGCTAGAAAAGCTGCTCCAGTTAAGAAGCAAGCGCCAAAACCAGTTCAGAAAGTAGCTGCTGCTGCCGCTGCTCCTGTTGTTGCCGCTGCTGCTGCAAAATCTGAAGAGGAATAAATCCATTTACTAAAAAAATTAAAATCTAAATATCATGGCATCTAGAGACGATATCAAGTTTTTGAGCAACCCAAACATTGGGTCACAACGCAAGAAATACTGCCGTTTTCGTAAGTACGGTATTCGACACATCGATTACAAAGACCCAGACTTTTTGTTGCAATTTATCAACGAGCAAGGTAAAGTTCTTCCTCGTCGTATCACTGGTAACTCTTTGAAGTACCAACGTAAAGTAGCTACAGCCGTTAAGCGTGCAAGACACTTGGCTATTCTACCTTATGTAGCAGATTTGCTCAAATAATTGGTGAGGGTTCATTCCTTCCCACATTCTCAATGTTAACGTAAAATTTTATCAATATGGAAATCATATTATTGCAAGATATAGATAAGGTTGGAGACAAGCACACTATCGTTACCGTGAAAAACGGTTATGGTCGTAACTACCTTATTCCACAAGGCATGGCACTTATCGCCAATGCTACAAATCGAGGAAAACTCGATGATCTAAGAGCTAAAGAGGCTGCTGAAGAAGCGAAGTTGCTTGGTACTTACCAAGAAATGGCTGCAAAAATTGGCGACTCTGTACTTCAAATTGGTGCTAAGGCTGGTACTAGCGGAAAAATCTTTGGTAGTATTACCAATGTTCAGATCGCTGCAGTTCTTAAAGATAAATTTGAAATCGAAATTCCTCGTAGA
>CALGLS010000272.1 GCA_937959375.1 uncultured Saprospiraceae bacterium | reverse complement strand
GGCCCGTCAACAGTTAGAGCAGGTAAGAAGGCAGGTGCGGGACAAAACTGCTGAGCAGTAACCGTTTGCCAACTTAGCGTAAATAAAAGAAGAAAACTAAAAACCAAAGGCTTCCAGGTTCTTTGCCATTGAGGCAGTTTTAAAATTGTTAGGGGGTTCAGTGGGATCATAGATTTTGATTTTGATTTAAAAAGATTTATTAAAATGAAAACATAACTAAGCCAGGCTAGTCGTGGTACAGTTGACCACGAAAGCAAATTTCGTTTGACGTTACATGACGTGCCGATCCAATAAAATAGGTACGGAATTAATCGCCTGATTTACTCCAACACAAGGTCGGGCGTATCAAAAAATTTAAAATCTCAGTTAACATTATCCACCTGAAAAATGCTGGTTAAATCTTTTAAAAAAAGATCAACATCCGGTTGAATTCTGGGGGCACACAAATGTTGTCGTGCCCCAGTTTTGCTTTAAAATCGGAATTCAGGATAATGTCGGTTTGTGGGATGGCGGTTCAAAATATTTGATGTTAAATGATTTTCATCAAACAAAGTCACCTGCTTCTAATGGAGTTTAGATAAACTCTATTGTTTTATAATTCGGTTTTAAAATTTCTAAACATGAAGTTTAGTACTATTTGTATAAAGTCTGTTAGACAGAAAATTACACATTAAATATTATGAAAAACTTCAATCTCACATTTCCAAAAACCATGCCCTTTCTCCCCTCGTATAAAAAAGCCTTGTATTCATTACACTTTTCGAGATTGACACAAATTGTTGACAAATAATAAACAAAAAGTTTATTATTTATTTGTCATTATAAAACTTTTTGTTTTAATTTGTGTCAGCGTTTGAAACTAAAGGAATTATAAGGAGCTATAGTTTCTTCAATTTTAAACTCAGTACTTGAGAAACATACTTAATCATGCAAACACTTACTTATGAGAAATTTAATTGTCCGTCGAATGGACCTACTCAAGCTTTATGTCAGAATGAAAGTGAACAAAATTATTTACCAAGTTTGGCCAACGATTCCTAAGGTACTCGCCTTCGCTGCTGTCTTCTTTTTAATACAAAAAAAGGACATCAACTTGAATTTGAATCTTAGTAACGATAAGTCCCAACAATCAGAAACTAGTGAGGTAAAAGCTTTGTTTGCAAAAAATGAAGACACAGCCCCTCCACCGAAACACTTACATGTGGAAACTCAAAAGCCAACTTACCAGTCCGCTTTTATTCACAGCGAACCAGTAACAAAAACTGTTATTCCCAAAGCAACCAAACAAAAAACGGTTGAACCGAAAAAAGAAAAAATTAGCCCGCAAGGGAACTTGGCTAATACGTATTCGAATATGATTTACGAATCAGATAAGCAATCAGGTTTATCGAACGCACAGCTACGAAAGCGAAAAAAACAAGAAGCCTATGTGAAAAGATTTTACAAAGTTGCTCAAACTGAAATGAAAAAATATGGCATTCCTGCAAGCATTACATTAGCACAAGGATTGATAGAAAGTAATGCCGGAGAAAGTCGATTGTCAAGAAAGAACAACAACCACTTTGGCATGAAATGCTTTTCTAAAAAATGTGGAAAAGGTCATTGCAGTAATTTTACTGATGACAGCCACAAAGATTTTTTTAGAAAATACCAAACGAGTTGGGATAGCTATCGTGCCCATAGTCTTCTATTGCAAAACAAGCGCTACCAACCTCTATTTAAACTAGATAAAAAAGATTATAAAAGCTGGGCTCATGGATTGAAAAAAGCGGGTTATGCAACAGACCGCCTTTACGCCAAAAAACTAATCACCCTGATTGAAAATCTAAAGCTTGATCAATTTGATGAGTTATAAGCTTTGAGGGGTTTGAGTAAGTATACAATTCATTGGACTACTTACTTAGGTGTCGGTGTTGTTTAGCATTGAATCGGATGAAAGACACCTGCCCCTCTAAAAAATTTGTTTCATAGTGTTTTCCAAAAAGGTGTCAGCTTTGCTGACACCTTTTTCTTTGAAGGGGGGGTTGAGACCGCTGCGCTGTCAGATCGTTGCACTGTCAGACCGTCTTTGCCTCTGGCAAGACTGAGAGATCGCTTCGCTGAGGGACTTCCCGCTAACGTAGGCCCGCGATCGAGGGAAGTCTCTCAGCGAAGCGATCTCTCAGTGGTGGTGGAAGCCACCACGATCTCTCAGCCAGTCTGCCAAAGGCAGACACAGCGATCTGACAGCGCAGCGGTCTCACTCCACTCCTCAAGTTAAAATTTGTTAAATTCGTTCAATATACAGGCCTTGGCATCGTATATGTGGTCTTATTAACGTTATACACATTAGACAAAGTTTTCAACTTTTATATCAAGAAGTTGTTTAAAAACTCCAAAAATGCTTACGAAATAATATTTTCGCTCAACTCTTCCGCTTTTTAATCGCCCGTAGCGCTGCTATGAGCTCATAAAAGAGCGGGGATTTGATCTAAAATATCTGCTTCTCAGCTTCTTTTCGAATTCTTAAACAACTTCAATAAGCACTCGAATATGAAGGTACGTAATATGCTGAAAAATCGGCTTTCTTAATTGCTTAAAATATGGAGGCAGTTTGACATAAAGGAATTCATTGACATAAAGTTGACTATTTCTCTGTAGAAGTTGACGAAACGGAGAATAACTTTTACAGAAATATCTATCTTCGCAAATAAACGAATTACACAAAAATGTATAGCTTAAAATATCTAATAGGAAAACTAATGGCAATACCTGTGTTGCCGATCATGTACTGGCAATCAGTCCGTATCAAAAGGAACATGCCTAGCTTGCCAGAAGCGAATGACCTTACTGGTGTGATTGGAAATGGCAAGAAAGAAATTAAACTTTTGTCAATTGGAGAAAGCAGTGTAGCTGGTGTTGGTGTCAAGAGTCATTACCAGTCTATTGTTGGTTTTATTTCCAAAAATTTAGTTGAACTCAAAGGCGTTAAAGTTAGATGGAACGTTTTGGCAAAAAGTGGTTTTACTGCCAAAAATGTCAATGACAAATTGATTCCTTTGTTAAAAGACGAGGCGCCCGATTTAATTGTTATTGGACTTGGAGCCAATGATACCTTCCAAACCAACCACCCGCTATTGTGGGCTGACGAAATCAAAAAGCTGATCAAAAACATCAGAAGTAAATACCCAACAGCGCCTATCGTTTTCATGAACATGCCTCCGGTTAGAGACTTTATTGTTATGGGTTCCTTGCTTCATTTTTTTCTTGGCAACTTGGTTGACTTTTTTAGCCTTGAGCTAAAAAAGATTGTGGCGCAACACAAAAATGTATGGTTCAATGATAAACAGATTTCCCTTGAGGAATTTAGAACTATCGGTGGAGCGAATTATAAGATCACTGATTTTTTTAGTGACGGAGTACATCCTTCTGAATTGACTTATCGAATTTGGGGTGAAAAAATGGGACGTTTTATTTCGGAGGTTGTTTTAAAGAAAACGTAAGCATAGTTCATTGTGCTTGAAACGTTTTTCATACCGAACTTTACCAATTCGATCCAAACAGTTATTGAACTTAAGTAAATGCTCAAAATAATTAATAACCTATTTCGGTTTCTTTCTTCATTATACTTCGTCTCAAAAATACTCATTACCCTAAGGGGTAACTCCGTTT
>CALGLS010000271.1 GCA_937959375.1 uncultured Saprospiraceae bacterium | reverse complement strand
GACAATCCTTCCGCTAATATCTTTGCTTTAAAAATCAAAAATCCATTAGACGATATAGCTCCTGAAATTACAGTTCAGGAACCACTAAACAATAGTTTTTCAATCGAGAAGGGAACAAAGGTTCGGTTTGCTGGTCAAGTGACAGACAATTACTCACTGAGTGATGGAGGAAATGGTGTTTTGTATTTAGCTTATACCGATCTATCTTCTGGCAACACATTTACAACGGATCAAGTATTCGTTTTTGATGAAAATACAGATACAGCTTTTGATTTCGATTTTGAATATACCGTGCCACAAACATTGGTAGCAGGAAGTTACCGGTTTTCTTTAGGAGCAAATGACGGTGTTCGTAATGTTGCATCTTTCAAAACATTTGAAGTAGAAGTAAGCAATTGATTTTCGTTAAAAAGTTTCTTGTTCTTGATTTAATTTTCTAGTCATTTTTTATTAAAAATAGCTCATTTCAAATTGGAAATAATTACCTTAGATTTGCACTCTGGTAGTTAACTCAATTTGCATTTGGATTAAATCAATAAAAAATGACTAGAAAATTAGTTTGCCTACTCATCTTAATAATTACATCCTTCTCTTCGTATTCGCAAGAAACAGATGCATTTGAAAAACTGCTTTCAGACATACCTGATATTAAATTTAAACGCTTAGATAACATAAATAACTTTCCGACTTATTTCCTTAGCGTAAAACAGTTGGTCAATCACAAAGACACAACACAAGGTTATTTCCAACAACGGGTTCGTTTGGTCCATCGGGGTTTTGATAAAAACATGATCATCAATACCAACGGTTATGGTCTAGCTCGCAGGCCATCGGAACTATTCGATTTACTAGAAAGTAATTATATAGATGTAGAACATCGTTACTTCGGCCCATCTACCCCAGATCCAAAAAACTGGGATTTCCTTACCATCCAACAGGTTGCAGATGATTACCATCACATTAAGAATTTACTGAGTCAAATTTATAAAAATAAATGGATCAGTACTGGCATTAGTAAAGGTGGAGAAACAGCCACATACTACAAACATTTTTATCCGAATGATGTCGCTGTTTGTGTTCCTTATGTAGCACCATTCCCTAATAACTTGATCGACAAGCGCCTTTACAATTTTCTTGACACCATGGGATCAGAAGCTTGTCGCGAACAAATTTTTGCTTTTCAGCAAAACGTTTTAAAAAACAAAAAAGCCATTACCTCACTTTTGAAATTTTATCTTTTAGGAAAAGGAGAAGCGGTTGAACTCATTGGCGGACCGGAAGCAGCTTTAGAAATCTTTGCTTTAGAATATCCTTTTACCTTTTGGCAAGCTGGAAAAGGTTGTGCAAACATTCCTCCTGCTGATGCTGATATTGAAACGCTCCTATTTCATTTATTAGAAGGAGAAGATCTTTTATATTTGGTTGACAACACCACAACGACACTTGCGGCTCATTACTATCAACATGCCACACAACTTGGTTATTATGGTTATCGCACCGAACCCTTTGGAGATTTAATTGAACATTGGGATGGAGAAATATCTGCCTGCTTTTTCCCGGAAGGAAAACTCACCTACGACCGAAGTACTTTCGACAATATGATGATGTGGTTGCAAGGCGAGGCCGAAAATATTGTTTTCCTTTATGGAGCGATCGACACTTGGACAGCAGCTCAGGCTGACATTGGAATGAATACTAAAGTCAAAAAATATATCTTCCCTAAGAAAGATCATGGAAGTGCGAGACTCAATAAAATTGATCCAGTTCAAAAAGACGAGATTTTAACTTGGATAAAAAAACGGTTATAGTTTTCTGACAGCCAGCCTGGCTTGACGCCAGATCAGACTAAATGTCAAATAAAAGTACACTATATATTCTTTCACATAAATCAAAAATCATGAATCAAAACAAAACGAAATTGCCAGTATGGTTTTGGATTTTCACCATCGTTATGCTGTTGTGGAATCTAATGGGAGTTGCCTCTTTCTTTGCACACACAATGGTAGGTGAAGAGCAACTACAAGCCATGTCTGAAGCAGAAAGAAATCTTTATGGCCAGTATCCATTGTGGACAAAAATTGTATTTGCCATCGCAACTTTCAGTGGAGCATTGGGTTGTATTGCCTTACTCATGCGTAAAAAATGGGCCACCCCTATCCTCCTGATTTCCTTCATAACCATCTGCATTCAAATGGGACATAGCCTATTCATTGCAGGAGCTTTAGAAGTCTATGGTGCTCAACATGCCATTCTTCCAGCTGTTGTTGCTTTAGTCGGACTCGGATTATATTTCTTTTCTAAACATGCTGAAAAGCGAGATTGGATTAGCTAGGAAATTCAAAAAAAATCCTTATCCGCTCCATTAAGTGGACTTTACACTTGCAACTATTTCTACCTACGTTATTTTTTACATTGAAATAGACTTACCGAAAGGAACATCTGTATATGATCCTTTCGGTATTTTTATAGCTTTCTCAATTATTTTATATAATTTTATTATGCGGAAGCCATTTATAGTTTCAATGGCTTCAATTTTAAAAACGTTTCCCAAAAACGTTAACTTAATTTTTAAAACCAAATAAAAACCTTTTACCATGAAAACCAATGGAAGATCCCTCCTATTGTACCTACTCGTTCTAATTCTTTTTTCTTGTAACACCACTAAAAATTCTAGTCAAAAGACGGAGACCGTTACCTCAGCCGAAAAGGAAGTTAAAGAAAAAGTAGTTACACCCGTCGTTGTTAAACCCAATGAGACGGAAAAACCCAAAACAGAAATTACGAAGCCAGAAGTAGAAGTTACTAAACCAGAGATAGAAAAACCTCCAAAAAAAGAGGAAGAAAATAAATCAGACGACACGGTCTCTGCAAGTTCTCTAGAAAACGAAATGATCACAGAGCTGAATCGCCTACGTAAAAATCCAGCAGGATACATTGCTGACATACAAGAGTACCTAGTCTATTTTGAAAAAAATAACTTTCAAGATCTCGCTATGGAAAAACGAACTGCAAATGAATTAATCGGCCTTTTGAAAATAACACAACCTTTACAAGAGTTAAGTTTTGACCAAGACTTGTATAAAATAGCAGTGAAGCATGGAAAGGATATTAAGTCACGTCAAATGCAAGGTGTTATGAATCCGCATGTTGGTAGCGATGGCTCTGACCTTACTCAACGTGTAAAGGGACTAACAAATATGAAAGGCCAAACAGAAAATGTTGGTACTTCTCATGAAAATGCAAAATACCAAATCATTTCTTTGTTGATTGATGCTGGAGTAAGCACTCGAGCTCATCGAAGAAATATATTAGATCCACATATCAACGTTGTTGCGCCATATCACATTGGAACGATTGCGGATTTTCCTGGTTGCTGGATTCAACTTTTTGGTAATAAAGTAAGTAGTGCGGGAGACGCAGGAAATAAATTCACCTCTACACTTACTTTCGCTGACGCTAAAAAGATAGTCGACGCCAGTAACATGACTGCGGAAGAAAAAGAGATGATGAATGAAATCAATATGCTACGTTCTAATCCGAAAGGTTACATTCCTCATATTGAAGCCTATTTGGTAAAAGTAAATAATGGTGAAATCTGGTCGATGACTACTCCTGCAGATGAGACTAGACTTGCAACCGTTTTGATCAAACAATTAAAAACAATGGCACCGCTTTCTGTTTTGAAATACGATGCTCAAATTTATGACGTTGCCAAAACACATGGTCAGTATCTGAAAGCTAATGGTTATAAATTTAATCCTCCAGTTAGTCCACATCTAGGCGCAAATGGTAAAGGTGCAGATGCGCGAATCACAAACGCAACGAGCATGACGATGGGTGGTGAAAACATCCAAGGAACGAATTTAAATATTCGAGAAACCTTGATCGGTTTACTAATAGATGCCGGCATTCCAGATCTTGGACATCGAAAAGCTTTAATCAATCCTAATTGGAATCATGGTGCTTGCCACTTCTTTGGGCCTGTGCCTATGGATATTGGTAAAGTTCAAGAAAAAAATTGGATTCAGAATTTTGGAGCTAAGTAGAAGGTGAATGAAGGTTTGAAAGTGACAAGGTTTGAAGGTTTGAAGGATACGCAGTACGCAGCCAGCGATCGTTTTTACACGTCAAAGGGCCCTTCAAACCTTCATTCCTTCACTCCTTCAAACCTTAACCCTCACTTCTTCAAACCTTTCCCTTAAAGCTCAACCAAAAACTCCTCTCCCATTGGCTTGGCGGCACGAAATACCAATTCCCCTTTTTCTAAAACACGCACCTCTAATTGTTCGTTCTTTTTTACAATAAAAATGTCAAAGGAAGTCCCCAGTGCTTTTACATTACGCAAGGCCATATTGTTCCAGCTAGTTGGCATTTGAGGTTTTAATTTAAAGCTTTTAAAGTCAATTGGGCGAATACCAAAAAGCCCTTCTGTAAAGATGCGACAATACAAAGCACTCTCTGCAGAAAGGTGAGCCATGTTTCCTTCCGGCCAAGCTTCAACTACATAAGGTACATGAAAACCAAGCAACCTTGTTTTAGAATAAGACAGCAATTTTTCCAAAGCACGATCGGCAGCACCTGCAGTAAAGGCACCTCTAAAAGCATATAGTGTTCCGCGATCCCAAAATAAATCAGGTTCAATTAAATTAGGGTTGAACTCAACTTTCACACCATTATCTGCCCAAAGTTTGGTAAACAATGCATCCAATGTTCCTTCCTTTCTTTTATCGATTCCCATGACCAATGGCATACAAATCCAGTGGCGCAAAAACGGATGGCCCTCAAAATATTGATAGGTTTGTAAACCTTCAATCTCTGCACCAAAGTAATTTTCCATTGCACTACGTAGCGCTATTGACTCGGCTTCATAACCTTTTACTTGTTCTTTTGACTTACCCAATGCGCTACCTAACAATGCTGCTGTTTTCCAACCTCCGTAGGCAAGAGATGAAGTAGCTAAGTTTGCAGTTCCCGTTGGAATGCGACCTTCCATTTCATCGCTTTCAGATTTAATCACACCTGCTTCATTTTTTTGTTGCTTACAATATTCCAAACACCATTCAATCATCGGCCAAAGCTCTTCTCCTATTTTAGGATCACCTAAAGACAAGGCATATTGACTAGCTCCGTAAGCAATCATTGCAGCATCTCCTCTATCCGTTCCGCAGCAAGGTAAGTCACCTCCCATTTCAAAAGATGCAAAAACATTACTGTAGTCCTCAGGTAAATTTTGAGCAAACTTTCGATAAGCATTCATCGCAGCAACATTACCTATTTTGTAACCTAGGTATGGAAAAAATGGGCCCGAATATTCTGCTTGATCATTTGCCCATACACCAGTATAATAACGACCTCCTCCTGGGGAATGCACCAAACCCATTGGCGAATCAAAAATACTTTCAGATGCTCGCACTTTAGAAAATCCAAACAAGATATTCAAAACTGGATCTGGTGTTTCTAAAATTAGGTTGTCCCAAATTTCTCCGAGAAACAATTCTCTTGCAGCCATTACATCTTCTGATGAGCTTGTCAACTTTGGTTCGTCATTTAAATATGCTGCCGTATAAATCCCAAAAGTATAACTAGAACCTGGTGTTAAATCAATCGCTTCTTCCTGCGCATCAGAATAGATTTCACGCACATACATTCCTTGTAGTCCAATTTGTTTTTGTTGAAAATATATATTTCCTATTTGGAGATTTTTAATTGTATCGCTTTCATTTGTCAAGGTCCATTCTTCTACGAAAAGTCGCTCGGTCATGGAAGGAACAAAGGTTCGATGTAAAGAAAGTCCAGATGCTGGAAGATGTGTTATATCTAACATACCACTAATACTTACTTTTTCGACAGCCCCCGGTTGAAAGGTTTTGCCATTCACTATAAGGCTAGGTAAGAATTGATCGGAATAATCATCTTTTAGATAGGCTCGATAAGCAGACCATTTACTGGATCCTGAATTGATATGTACTCTTAATTGTGGAAATATAATATGACGATCGACTTCGAGTTGTTTGTTTTCGTCTATCTGGTAAGTAATAATAGCAGCTACTTTTTGACCACTCATCTCGATATTGTCTTGGTGCGGCAGACGTGTCTCATTTTCTAATTCCCAAAGTATCTGATTGTCTTTTTGGATTTTCCAGAATGTCTCTTTTGTTTTATCTAAAGAGATGGTGTCTTGTGCGAGAAATGGACTACTTAGGCAAAGTAGCAGGCATGCTAGTAAGTATCGGAATTTCATATACGAGATTTTTCAAACTTGATAGGACTTGAAGGCATCGCCTGATCCATCAATAAAAAACTCCAATCTTATTTGGATGAGGCAGAGATTTCTATTTTCATGCCGGCGCGCACTCAATCCCTGAAGGGAAGATCTCCCTCTACAAATTCGTAGTGACTTATGATTTTATATTTAGGGACTAGTTATACGCCAACAGACAGTTCCATTCAAACACGTTAAAAGGCATTCACATTCACATTCTAATTCTAATTCTAATTCTAATTCTAACCTGTCCTATCGGCCAGGCAGGTTCTAACTCCCCCCTCCATTCTTCATAGCAGAAAGCGGGTTATCATTTTGTAACAATTCCATTGCTTTCACTACTACAGGATCAATTTCATTCCAGACAGAATAGAATCCTTTTTCTCTAAAGAGTTGGCGAGCAAAACGTGCTTTGAGTAATTGACTAATTCGCGATTTAGAATCCTCGAATCCCTTCGCATCATAGGCAATATCCTTTTGAGTTGCATAAGCTTTGAATGCTTCTAATACATTATCACTAATTCGGTATTTACTTTTAAACGTATTCAAGTTTTCAAAATTAAACTCACCTGGATGATCAGATGCATATCGATATACAAACTGAGAAGACAAGGCTTTCATCTGAATGTAATAATCGTCAAAAGTAGTGGTATCAATTGGCACAAAGAAATCAGGTGAAATACCACCACCGCCATATACGACTCGACCATCTTCTGTGTAAAAAATAGTTGTGTCACTGTCGGTTCTAATCAAGCTATCTTCACTTAGCAACTCGCCATTATTGAAACGTGTCACCACATCATTATCATAAGCAGAAAGGTCATCGTATGATTTTTGGATGCATCTTCCAGAAGGTGTAAAGTAACGCGCTACTGTTAACCTCAGAGCTGATCCATCTTTTAGATCGTATTGTTCTTGTACCAAACCTTTTCCAAAAGATCGACGCCCAACTATAATTCCTCTATCCCAGTCTTGAATTGCACCTGCTACTATTTCACTTGCAGAAGCAGAACCTTCATCAATCAAAACAGCCACTTTTCCAATTTTGTAAAACGTCTTTCCAGTTGTTTTGTACTCGCTTCGTTTAGATGTTCTTCCCTCAGTATACACAATTAATTTGTCCACATCCTCCACTAATTGACTCAACATCTTTGTAGCTTCCAACAAGTAACCTCCGGGGTTTTGACGTAAGTCTAAAACTAAGTCCTCCATGCCTGATTCATCTACCAGTTCTTCAACACTTTCCATAAATTCTTTGTAGGTAGTCGAGCTAAAACGATTTATTTTCACATAACCCGTTTTTTCATCTAGCATGTAAGCAACCTCCAAACTGTTCAAAGGAATTTGATCACGTGTAATATCAAAACTCAATACTTCTTTAGATCTACCTCTTAGTACACCTACTTTAACGGTCGTTCCTTTTTCGCCTTTGAGTTGTTTGACAACATCGGAAGTGGCATAGGTTTGTCCAGCAACCGTAGAGTCTCCAATTTCTACAATTTTATCTCCAGCCATAATTCCAGCCTTTTCAGAAGGACCTCCTACTATTGGAGCCACCACAACGATGGTATCTTCGACTATTAGAAATTCAATACCGACACCTTCGAAGTTGCCATCGAGTTGTTCATTAACCGCTTTGAGTTCTTTTGCAGAAATATAATTAGAATGCGGATCAAGATCTCCCAAAACGTTGTTGATCGCTTTTTCGATCAATTTATCTCGGTCAACATCATCTACATATCGAGAATCGATGTAGCGAATGAGTTCTTCAATTCTTCCCGATTCATTGACAGCCCCTGGTACCAGTTCATCATTTGACGAAATCTTAATAACAGGTGGTTTTTGCATGCTGTTCCCGATCAATATACCACCAACCATCACCATTGCCAGTAGCAAGGGTAGCCAGATGTTTATCTTCTTCGGTTGGTTTTCGTTATGATCGACCATTCCTATTCATCAGTTTTGTTAATAATTTTGTTGAAGTAGAATCCCTAGTTTTAAAATTGAATAGCAAGCTATACTCCCAAACCAGTTGCTCTATACAACGATACATGACATATAACGCTAACCAAAGTATAAAGTTTTACCAACAACTAGTCAAGGTCAGCATTTTTTATGAAGACAAATGTCCGAAAAGCTGGTTAAAATAAGCCATGAAACCCAACAATTATTTATGCGGATGAAATAAGTGATTTTTTTTTAGCATTTTTGGCAGAAATTCTCTTTCCAAACCCAAACAATGACATCTAAGCACAATTTATTGGTAATACCCCATTGTTGTTTTATTGACAAGTAAGTATGGTCCTTTGTTTGTTTATGTAAAGTAGAATTTCGAAACCCAAAGTACACTACACAAAACTAAAATCACATGGAACTTGATAGTACAGATAAGAAAATCTTATCTATTTTAATGAAAAACGGCAAGTCTACCTATGCCGAAGTTGCGAAAGCCGTACATGTTTCTGGAGGAACGGTACACGGAAGAATGAAGAAAATGGAGGAAATGGGTGTGGTCAAAGGTAGCAACCTTATCATCGATCATACCAAATTAGGTTACGACATATCAGCTTTTTTAGGAATCTACCTGAATAAAAGCTCTCTTTACGTTGAAGTTTCTGAGGAATTAAAGCAAATTCCTGAAATTGTGGCTGCCCACTATACCACAGGGAATTATAGTATTTTTGCCAAAATAATCTGTAGAGACACCATGCATCTTCGTCAAGTCCTGCATGATAAAATTCAGAAAATACAGGGAATTCAACGGACTGAGACCTTTATTTCCCTTGAAGAAAGTATTAACAGACCGTTAAACATAGATACCTAAAGGCTTAGGGTACGCATTTTGTCTTAATTTAGACTGGTAATTGTTCAATGAACAATTACACTTAGACGTTTAAGACTAAATAGTAAGGACAAAACTGATACTACTTATGAGAAAATACGATATGTTCACTAGATATGTACTGGTGCTGTTTTCATTTGCACTATGCACTTCTATTCTATCATGCACACCTTCCAAAAAAACGGTAGGCATTGACAGTATACCTCTATCTGCTACGACCTATGATGGCTACCGCCTTAGTATTGTTGATTTGAGTATCAAGAAAAAGAAGAAAAAATCAACCATCATCGAATATTCCTTAATTAATACCGGTCGCAATCACATCGACGTCCAAAGATTTGTTGTTGATAATACTCCGATTCTTTTTGAATTTGATCACAGCTTGGCCGCCAATGAAATGGAAGGATACAAAAATGAGATTATTTCAAAATTATTAGGTGAAACCTTGAGACTCTCTGCAGGCCAATCTGATAATAATCGCAGTATGAAACTGTCGTCGAAAAAATCCGCTGAAGAGGAAACAGGCTTCACTATTAATGTTGGTGGCGGCAGCTCTTCCTCTGGTAAGTACTATGATAAAAACTACTGCCCCGATCTTCAAATCGACACGATAAAAATTCTGAAGCTCACTAAAAAATGGGTAACGATTGAATACAAGGTGACCAACATTGGGAAAGGCCCTGCTTCTTTGAGTGGAGAAACTAAAGACGAAAACGATAACCTATTTATCAGAGCACACATATCTGGTGCAACGCGAATGTCACGTGGTGCTTTTGCTGTAGGAGGTGCCTACATTTCGGATAGAGATGTACTCGAAGCTGGTGATACCTACACTGGAGTGCTTCGTGTCAACATAAAAAAGCGCACTCGATATACTTCAAATTTGATTTTAGAACTCGACGCTTATTCCTCTGTTCGAGAATGCAATGAAACGAATAATCAGAACTTTATTTTTATAAAATAAATTGAGTTGGAAAAAGGTTTGAAAGAGATCATATCACTCCGTTTCAAATAACAGCACAAACAAAAAAAGAGTAACAACAAAATCGTTGATACTCTTTTTTTATTTGATTCAGTTTAAAATGCTTTATCGGAATTAAAATTCCGAATTACAACATTTGCGCTCCACTAGTAGTAACTAAATCGACGCACCTTAGCTGCATATTTAGCTAACCGAATCAATTGACTCGTGTAACCAAACTCGTTATCATACCAAGCATAGATGGTAATGTTTTTTCCTTCTGGAGAAACAATCGTAGATGGTGCATCAAATACGGAAGTTGTTGTCATACCAACAGCATGGCTTGAAACGTATTCAGTAGAATCAGAATAATGAATTTGCTCAATCAAACCTCCATGAATCGATGCTTGCTTGAACAACTTGTTCACCTCTTCTTTAGTTGTTGATTTCTCAACTTGCAAACTCAATATTGCTAATGACACGTTAGGTGTTGGTACACGAACGGCATTACCGGTTAGTTTTCCTTTTAAGAAAGGCATAACGATACCCACTGCTTTGGCGGCACCAGTAGAAGTCAATACCATGTTGACAGCAGCACCACGGCCACGTCTTGGCTTCTTGTGGAAGTTATCTAATAAGTTTTGATCACTAGTGTAAGCATGTATCGTTTCAACGTGTCCTCGCTCAATACCGTATTCATTATTTACAACCTGTAATACTGGGGCAATAGCATTTGTTGTACAAGAAGCCGCACAGAAAATTTTATCTTCTTCTGGGTTAAATGTTTCTTGGTTTACACCAACAACAATATTAGGAATGCCTCCTCCAGGTGCAGAAAGCATTACTTGAGAAACACCAGGACGTAGGTGAATAGACAAAGCTTCTTTATCTCTCCAAACACCAGTGTTGTCGATAACCATCGCATCGTGAATACCATAAGTCGTGTAATCAATATCGGTTGGACTACCTGCATAAATCAACTTCACACGATTACCGTTGATGACCAATTCACTACCATCCTCAGCTACATCGATCGTTCCTCTGAATGCACCATGTACTGAATCTTGACGAAGCAATGCGGCACGTTTACAAGCCTCTTCATATCGATCTTTCATTTTAGGACGAATTACGATTGCCTTCAAGCGAAGTTGTTCTCCACCACCCGTATTTGAAATAATGATACGAGCAGCAATACGACCGATACGACCGAAACCATAAAGGACTACATCTTTAGCTTCTAAGCCTCCTTTATTTTCTCCGATACATTCTCCCAGTTTGTTGTGAATGAAATCGGTTAGGCTTTTATGATTGTCTTTTTCTTTCAACCAGTCAGCACCAAGCTTTCCGATATCTAGTTTGGCTGGAGCCAAGTTTTCGATATTCGCCAAAGCAGTTACGATCTCTAAACTTAGATCAACCGTTAATGGTTGGTTGACATAATTTTGAGCAAAGAGGTGATCGTTTAGGATTTCGCTTGCTCGAGCATCGTAGATTTTTCTGCGGAAAAGTACGAGTTCAACAGATTTGTCAAAACGCAATTGCCCGACTAACTTAAGTAGTTCGAGTGCAGTTTTTTCTTTTTCTTGCCAATTGTGCAAAGAAGAATCGGTCTCGTTTCTGATAAGTAATTCCTTTTCATTCATGGATGATGTGGATTTTTATTTAAAAGGTTAAATTAAGTCGTTTATATGATTCCTAAAGAATCCAGTGTAATCTATACTTGTAGTACTTTAAACACTAAGTTTACAGTATGGTCTGGGTTAAGGCAGTAGTGTAGATGTGTGTACGGAGAAAACTAAAAAACGCTGCAAAATTACAAAAAAAAGCGTCCCGAAGTAATCGGGACGCTTTAATTAATTATCAATATCTAAATAAGGGCTTAATGCAAAATGAAATTAAGCACCTAAATAATTCTTTAATAATTTGCTTCGAGATGTGTTACGAAGTTTGTTGATCGCTTTGTCTTTAATTTGACGGACACGCTCTCTGGTTAAACCAAATTTCTCACCGATATCTTCCAATGACATTGGATGTTCGATACCGATTCCGAAGTAAAGTTTGATGACATCACATTGACGATCAGTTAGAGTACTAAGTGAACGATTGATTTCACGACTCAAAGACTCATTGTATTCGAGTGATTTATCCGTTTTCGGAGTACCGCTGTTTTCCAAAACATCAAGTAGTGAGTTGTCTTCTCCTTCCACGAAAGGAGCATCCATAGATACGTGGCGGGCAGCCACACCGAGAGTAGTTTCTACTTCTTCGGTAGGGATTTCTAAAAGCGTAGCAAGTTCTTCAGAAGAAGGTTCTCTTTCGTACTCTTGTTCCAACTCAGAGAAAGCCTTGTTGATCTTGTTTAGAGATCCGACTTTATTGAGGGGCAGACGAACGATACGAGATTGTTCAGCTAATGCTTGTAGAATAGATTGGCGAATCCACCAAACTGCGTAAGAGATAAATTTGAAACCTCTGGTTTCATCAAAGCGCTGAGCAGCTTTGATCAAGCCTAAGTTACCTTCGTTGATCAGGTCACTAAGTGAAAGACCCTGATTTTGGTATTGCTTGGCCACCGACACGACGAAACGTAAATTAGCTTTTGTAAGTTTTTCAAGGGATATTTGATCTCCTTGCTTGATTTTTTTCGCTAAATCTACCTCCTCTTCGGGGGTTAACAAATCCACTTTACCAATTTCTTGGAGATACTTCTCCAAAGATTGACTTTCACGATTGGTAATTGACTTTGTAATTTTAAGTTGTCTCATGCAGTAACAGATTTATAAAAGTTTAATAACAGTAAACAGTAAAGTAATAGCCAGTCCGATATGCAGACTGAAGATATGTATGGGACAATAATGTATTCTTTAAAGTTAGGTGATTCGGTTTCGTTGAGATAAAACTAAATGTAAGTGGGGTTCTCGATATGCTATCTTTAGGTGTAGAATAATGGAAAGGTGCAATTTTAAACCATTTCTTATCTTCCAGTTCCAAGCACAAAAATACGGTAAATAGGGATGCTTGTCAAGGGGTAAAACCCTTTATATTCAATAAAATAGGCGTTTTAGGGCCTGACTGGTAAATAAAAGTGTACTTTTTACACACTGTCGTTAGAATAATGGCTTTTTTAACTAAATAGTTCAATTGTTTTGAAGGATATTTGGAAAAACCGTTTTTTTATTTTTTATTGCGTTTACAGATGGTAGCTTTTTATCATTTATTTTTAAAATCTTTATGACCAAATTTATATGAAAAGAGTATCCTTCGAATCAGAATTCATTTTTAGAGCTTCTCCTACGATCTTGTATAAGTTCATTACTACCCCTTCGTGCCTAATCCGTTGGTTTTGTGATGAAGTTGATATCCAAGATGATGTTTTTACATTTATGTGGGATGGCAACCCTGAATCTGCCGAGCTTATTGATGACATAGAGGATGAGCGCATCCGCTTTCACTGGGAAGACGCTGATGAAGACGAATACCTTGAATTTAGGTTCCGTGTATCTCCAGTTACCAACGAAACGATCCTAGAAATTACAGATTACTGTGATGAAGGTGAGGAGAATGAGCAACGTGATCTTTGGGAAAGCCAGATTAAGGTGCTTCGCCAGGAGACTGGAGGGTAGGGAATGTCATTCAGCCTTTGGCCTCAGACATAAATATAAGTCCTACTATTTGATTTATTTTTTTGCAAAAAAAGAGAAGTTCTCACCATTGAGAATTTCTCTTTTTTTTTGCAAAAGCTTTTTACCTAAGTAGCCTGCGGATCAGGTTCTAATGGAGTATTTTACTAATTTAACTTAAAACTCCTTCCGGCAGCCCACCATAGCTCCAATCATCCCAAACCTTGCTCCATATATTCCTTCAACCCCTACTCCACCATTCAAATCCAAACCCATTTGACTACCAACAAATAAATATGTTTTACCCCCAAACCAGTATTCATATTGCAATCCTAACAAACCCTGTAACACAGCAATTTTTTTAGCATTATACCCATCAATATTCTCCAATGATTCAATCAATCCAGTAGCGTATAAATTTCCAGAATGCGAAGTAAATAGAGAAGTTGAAATTCCTGTTTCTAATTTCAGTTTGGATCGTTTAGCAAAATTGACTTTATAACCCACCAGTATCGGGACAGCTACAAAGCTATAGCGATTATACAGTAAATGATTATGTGTTGCCCTATATTCAACTTCCACTTCCCCTGTTATTTCTTCTTCTAATCCTGAGATGTAACTGTTGACTAAAATCACGTCATTTTCTGTTTCAAAATAAACGTACTCTTCATTAACTTTTAGCTTATTTGTGTATTGCTTATAAGAAATTCCAGTTTTAAAATAGAATGCTGAACTAATTTCCTTTTCATAGAAAACATCGACAGCAAGCGCATCCAAACTTTGTTCATCTTTACTTACACTACCTGAGGTTAAGAATCCGTAACTGGCAGATATTCCTATCGAAGACTTCGCAATAAAAGATATACCTAATTCATTCTTTAAATCATCTAAATTAGGAATACTATCGTTTACTATATCTGGTTCACCAGCAACTGCTGATGCCAACAAACTATCTGATGAAGATCGTTCTTCGACTATTTTGCTGTGGTTTTTTATTATTGACTCATTCGCAGTCGTTACCTTTTTTTCGTTTTGATTTAGTGATTCCTGATTATTCTTCGATTCTTGATCATTCGTTTTTGATGTTTGAGTTTTAATTCCAAAATCGGTTGGTTTTATGATGGCTACCGGAAGGTTAGGGTCTTGTATTTGGGACTTGTCTTCAAGGTCGATAACGGCAGCTGCTTGAATTGATTTGACATTTCCTGAAAGTAAATATCTTGCTGTTTTTCCTTTTAGAAATTTGGTATTCCCTTCCGTTTGTGATACTTGAGTCTTATCTATTCGTTCAAATAATGTTTTAGTATTCTTCCCTTTTAATTCATTTGCTATTTCTGCTTCGTATTCTGAAAGTAATTGAGTATTATTTTGGGCTTCTAATTTAACGTTCGATTCCTGTTTTAAATCCGGGTTAACCACAACAACTTTTTCAGATACAGAAATTTCATCATTCACATTGTCCAAAAGATAATATCCTCCCACAACCAACAGACATAGTACACCTAACCATAACCACGCAAAACGTCGCTTAGCCTTCTTAGGATGACGCTTCGCATCTAGAGCTTCCCATGCTCCCTCTAGATCAATCGGAGAATCGTAGTTACCCAATCCATTCTGAAGTTCTTTATTATGCCAATCTTCTTTCATAACTCTGGTCTATTTTTTTTTGCAAAAGCAGGCGCAACATCCTTTTCGCTTTTGTTAGTTGTGAACGAGAAGTTGTTTCTGCTATTCCTAAAGTAGCTGCTATTTCTTTATGTGAAAATTTTTCAAAAATGAACAAATTAAAAACCTTTCGATAGCCTACTGGTAATTGCTGGATGGCTGTCAAAATAACTTCTGCAGGAACAGCCTCAAACTCAGATTGACTTAGTTCTTGCTCAGGTAATTCGCCAGGGTACACCATATCGATTTTCCTCTTGGCTGGTTTTATCACTGTTAGTATAGTATTGGTACAAAGCCGATGCAACCAACCTTCAAAATCACCTTTTACTGGATTGTATTTTTCAAGCTTTTTAAAAAGACGAATAAAACATTCTTGCATCAAATCATCAGCTTCCACATTATGTGACGCGTAGCGCCTGCATAAGGTGAGCACGCGTGGAGCAAAGCGGAGAAAAAGTGCTTTCTCCGCTTTGTGGTCCTTCGCTTTACATTGTGATATGATGTCTGCTAGATTCAAATTCGTTTATTGTACTTTTGCATTAAGAACGACTTCTGAGTTTGGATTAAACTCAGTAATAACAGATCCATCCTCAAAAATATCATTGTGAATTACATCACAATCTGAAAATTTAATAGACAGTACCTCCCCAGTATTTGTATTGTTTTGTAAAATTTCAAAATTTAAGGCCGTAAAGGGGACCGTTAATTCAAAGTGTTGATAAACGCGTATTGAATCTATAACTACAGCGTTTGTTTGAGTCAGACTATACGTCCAACTTGGATCGTTCAAATCATGATTATAGTCATAAAGAATTAATTGATACACAACAGGTTCTTCACCATCTCCAGCGAGTGAATCAATGAAATTGAACTCATACTGCATATTGGCAGCTGTACTATCAATTGCAACAGTACATCCTGGAATAATTTTCATTTCACCACCTGCTGTAATAACAACAGACTCTTCTATATCTTCACCACAGACGTTTATCATCCCCAAATCCATATCCATACTGACAGGATAAATTACAGGATCGCCAAGGACAAAGTTGTCGTAATCGATCGCTATTAATTCAATTTCGGTGGCTCCACAAAAGGATGTAACTATCGAAAAACTACCATCCTCTTCTATAGCTACACTTTGCGGATAGCTCGCACCAGTAAGCGATAGCACCACTTGTCCGTTAGAAATTGGCTCTTGATTACAACCAATTAGCATACCATGCACTAGTACCAATTCAGAAGTCATAGTTGAGATATCTATTACACCTACATCAACTGATTCGTTAAAAAATGGTCCTATCTCTTCTGAGTGTATAACGTTTAAGCCACATACACCTAAAACCTCCAACAATAAGTTTTCATTTTTAGGGACATAGCCATCAAATTTACCCTCGTTGTCTGTCCAATCGGAAGCAGAAGCTCCTGTATCAAGATTAGTGATACGTACCTTAACTATAGGCATACCATCTCCACTGACCACATGCCCACTTAGAAAAGTAAAATCGTGAATATCTATATCACAATTCCAAAAAGTAAAATGATTTACAGAACCTATGTACTTGCCACCTTCCAAGGTAGCTGTTCCCTCTTCCACCCAATATCCGCTCGTTTCATCAAAGTACCAAAGTGGAATACCTGCGGGAGCATCAGCAGAAATAGTTTCGGGAACTCCCATAGTCAAGGTCGCTGGCTTATTGATATTTAGTTTCTGTCCTGAGCTACCTTCGAGCTCTACATTGGCCATACCGAAACTTTGTAGGAGGGTGAGATCTTCTTCAACATTTCTTGCCATTAAATTTCCGGGCATAATCATATCTAAGTCCGGATCAGTAGGGTCAATATAAAAACTGTATACACTTACATCTCCTGTATACGGAGTACCTGATTCATCGATAAAACTATTGGCTTGAAAGTCAACTTTAGTATTTCCTTCAACAATTATCTGACCTCCAATTGAAGCAGTTATTATTTGGGGATTGCTTTTTTCGATGAGACGAATACGCGTTCTGTCTACTACATTTTTATTTGGAACAAATGCTTTGAACTGGTTGAAGAAACTGGTTTTTTCTACTTTGACAACTGCTTGTTGCTGATCAACTAGCCCCGTAATTTCGAAGTAACCAAATTGATTAGATTGTGTCGTTTCGTTCATCACACTTATATCAGCATCTGCAATGGGCATACCATTGCTGTCAATAACATAGCCAGTGATCGCCGTTTCGATATTAACTTGTACATCTGGCGATATACGATCTATATCAGTTTCTATCTTGTCTTTGCGACAACCAGAAATGACAACAATTGATAATAGTATTAGTAGCGATAATTTGTATTTATACATGATTTTAATGTTATGTAACTTTAATTTAAGGAAAAAAGCGCGCTATTAAGAGGTAACCAGACTTTATATTACAATTGCCAGGTTACTTTATACTACCATCATTATTTACAAACGCTGCCTGAGAAGCAGAGCTTATTTTTCTTATTATTGCAAAATAGGAAACTAGTACAAATCATTTTCTTGTCAAATTCACTCTAAATGCTTTATCAATCAGATAAAAGGAATAACAATGAGTACTAACACAAGAGATTTTAATTTGAAAGAATAAAAAAAGTGTTGCCATCCATGACGGCAACACTTTTAGTTTTTTTCAAATCTTAAATAAATAGCTATTTATTTATCATTTTTCGGATTTTAAATTTTGTGATTTTGTAATTCTAAAAAGTAACCCTAACCTTCACCACCTCCCCATCACGCATATACCAAACCTCCGTCTCATCTCCCTTCTCAAACTTACTCAAACCTTCCATATAGCTATTCATATCAGTTACATCAACATCTCCCATTTTCACCACAACGTCACCTGCCTTCATGTTCGCCTTAGCAGCCGGACGGTCCTCCGTGACGCCATCAATTCGCATGCCTTTGCCAGCGTATAGATAGTCAGGCATCACACCCAACGTCACCTTGAAGCGTGGGGTATCTGTTTTTACGTCGTCTTTCGTTTTGGTGAAAGCCAACTTCCCATCATCATCTAGCATGGTAATGATCGCATCCATGTAACGTACCACTGCTCGTATACCGTTATAGTTTAACTTACCTATATCATCACTAGGCTTATGATAGTCAGCATGTTGTCCCGTAAAGAAGTGAATTGCTGGTACACCAATATTATAAAATGAAGAATGATCGGAAGGACCGATTCCTGATTCAGAAGTTACGACGTTAATACCATCCGTTTTGATCTTTTTGATCACACCTTTCCATTTGGGAGAAGTCCCTACCCCATTGATCGCCAAGGTCTTTTCTGGTTTGAGACGGCCTACCATATCCATGTTGAGCATATAATTCATTTTAGCGACCTCAAGCGTCGGATTCTTACAAAAGAAGTTAGATCCCCACAAACCTTTTTCTTCACCTGAGAAAGCCATGAAAAGATAGTTATTAGAAGTGTTACGTCCTTTTAGCGTTTCAGCTAGCATTAGCATGGCCGCTACCCCACTGGCGTTGTCATCAGCTCCGTTGTGGATTTCCGGATCACCAGTATGTAGGGAACCAAAGTCGCCATATCCTAAGTGATCATAGTGGGCTCCAATGATAACGGTATGCGCCGCACCATTGTCAAGGTACCCAATCACATTGCGACCAGTTGGAGGCTTTTGATCAGTACTCATTGAGCCATGTCCGTGAGAAGGCGGTAAACCCAAAAACTCTTGATGGTAGGTTCCATCAAGGCCCATTGGCTTTAAACCCAGACCTTTAAAACGTTTGGCAATATATTCTGCAGCCATCCTCTCTCCTGGTGTACCGATTTTTCGACCTTCCAGTTTGTCATCAGCTAGGAAGCTGACATCCTTTTTAAGGGTTTCGACATTTATACTGCTGTCTTGTAGGTATGTAATGGATTTGCATCCAACATTGAGGATAAGTATGCTTAGTGCAAAAAATAAAATGGGTAGTATTCGATTCATGATTTTAGTTTTTTGCAAAGCTAATGGATTGGGCTGATTTCTGGGTGGTTTTATTGTAAAGATTTGGAGAACTAACTAAGTCAAAATCAAAAATGCACAAGCAGAAAGGTCATTGAGCTCCTCTGGTCGCCGAACAAGCCCCTAGCTAATAAGCTCATCGGGATCGGTGAGTTTGAGAATAGAAGGAAGAGAAGGATGACCCTAGAAATTGCCCTCTAGACTCACCAATCCCGATGGGCAAAGTCTGCAGGAGCAATGTCATGGACATAAGAAAATTTTGAATAATGAATCGTTGAATTTCGAATTTTGATTTTGCCCAATATCGCAGAGCTTCACATCTAAAGAGCAATCAAAATTCAACGATTCGATATTCAAAATTCAATATTTTACAACAAGATATCTTTTATATCCATGACATTGCCCGCAGAGGGCTCAATCATCCTTAAAGACGTATACAAAATAAAGAAAGCCCCAACGATACAATCGTCGGGGCTTCTTGAATTTAATTGATAAATTCTACAAAATTAATTCTTAACGATGCGCTCAGTAGTTTTACCAAGGCTCGTTTCCATAGAGATGAAATAGATACCATCTGACAGGTTAGCCATTTCAACCTGGTGGTTATTAGCACCTCTTTCAGCAGAAATCGTTTCGTAGCTGATTACTTTACCAGTAATGTCAGTCAATGTAACGATTACTGTTTCGCTTTGAGCCAACTCAAAATCAACATTTGTCATTCCCTTAGTTGGGTTAGGATAAACGTTAACCTCTCCGCTAACTCGCTCTCTTTCTACACGAACTACTGCTGACATGTCTACATAAGCATCAAAGTCAACAGAACGTAGACGGTAGTATCCAACTGCTAGTGGCTTCTCATCCATAAATTCATAAGAGATAATCTCTGTACTAGTTCCAGCAGCAGGTACACGTCCTAGCTCAGTCCAGTCTGAACGACCATCAACAGAACGCTCAATCACGTGCCATTCTGTATTCTCTTCAGAAGCAGTTGACCAAGTAACCATATTTTCGTCTTCCATTGCTTTAGCATTGAAAGAAACTAGTTCTACTGGTAGAGCAGCCCCACCATTCTCAAAACGAACTGCTAAAGGAGAACAGAAAATTGGACCTAAATCTCCATTTGTTCGGTAAATAATTCCTTCCGTAGTTCCAAATTCAGCTCCGATTACTGCATCGGCTAAAATATCAGGTATAGTTGCACTCGATTCAGCTTCGTTGAAGTGAATAGTAAAACCACCATCTAGGTCACCATCTAAAACTAATTGAGCAGATATCCATTCGTTATCATCTGAGTAATCGTGATAATGCAGCCATGTTACTACAAAGTTACCACCTACTGTAGCATAAAAAATTTGACCATCTGCTCTATCATCTAAATCCATCATACAAACAGCTATCATATTATCAGGGTCTGATGTAGAAGGAATAGTTGTACTTCCTCCTGTAGATGTATATCCTGAACCAAAACTAACATAACCATTTGTACCAATATGACAAGAAGTCTCACCAATTCCATCATAATAATTGAACGTAATTCCCATGTCAGCTACAGTAAAATAACCATCATCATCAGAACCAGAAGTCCATGATGTAATCTCAGTATGGCCATTTGCAACAGGGTCAATCCAACTATATACTGGACCACCTGGAACGTAGGAATTTAAAAATAAATAGTTTTGATCACCTGTTCCCTCGTCAACTGTAGTTGTTGTTGAAAACGACCACTCGGCACATCCAGAAGCAGCTTCAGTTCCTGCCTTAGGGATGATTTGCCAATAATATGTTGAATTAGCTGCAGCGGTTACTGTGTAAGAAGTAGAAGCAGTATTACCATCAAAAGCTAAACTTCCTGAAGTGGTACCAAAATAGACATCATAGCTATCAGGCGTTGGGCCAGAGCCTGGTGCATTCCACTCTAGAGTTATATCACCACCACAAGAAACACCAACACTACCAGCATCAGCCGGTGAGGAAGGACTCGCACAATTAGGTGTAGTAGGAGGAGCAAGGCCATCTAGAATTATATTTGCAATGTAATTCTCAATTCCTCCTGTTGGTGGACTTGCAGGATCAGGATTCGTAGAGTCAGAATAGTAACGTATAGATTGCGCAGTTGGAACTGCTGTACAGTGAAAATCATCCGATGAACTATCATACCCACCTTCATTTGCATCAATGGCAATTACTAAATTATCAGTATTGTTGTATACAAAATCAGTGATATCAATCATTAACCATTCATCAGTTCCTGGACTAGTTGGTGCAGGGAGACTTCCGCTATAAACCAAAGTCATTCCAGAGACTGCCTCCCAAGATGACGTAGTTGCAAATGAGGAGGTGGCGGTATGTCCCATCCATATTTGGATATCATCGTCTGAATTTCCTAGATCACTAACCCCACTATAAAAATATTGGATTCCAGTGATTGTTCCTGCTGAATTTATATCAGATTGCAAGTAAATTGTTTGAGTATATGAATACCCATAATAAGGTTCGATCGGGAGATTTTCAGTTTCTACACTTCCATTTCCTACTTGTATTTGTGCAAAGCCCGAAGTACAGCAGAAAAGAACCAAAAATAATAATTTTGTAAAATTTTTCATGAACAATAGTTTTTGATTAAAAAATAAGGTTTAAATAGTTTATTTCGAATTTAGAAATAGCAATTACAGGCCTTCAGTATGCAACTGAAAGCTAAAATAGATTAGTCAACAACATCGTTATTGAGCCC
>CALGLS010000270.1 GCA_937959375.1 uncultured Saprospiraceae bacterium | reverse complement strand
CTTTGGCGCTAAGCGCTACCATCAATATCAATTGAGCTAGCAATACGAAGCGTAGGATGGAAAGCGTGGTATTTTTCATGTGATCTTAGATTTTGATAATTAGGAAATTCCATTTCTGGTTGATTATACTATCAAAATTAAGGGCTAGAGCAGCCGGATCACAGGTGGTTCTATTATTCGTAGGGGATGAGCTATTATGCGTTGTTGGAATTAGAATTAGAATGGCCCTTTAACGTAGAATTCGCGATTACGGGAAAAACTTTGACTTTGATTTTAACTTTGATTCCGGTAGGAATAGGAATACAAGTAAATCATCAGAAGTCCATAGTTCCAACTATATCGAAGTGCCGCGTCAAAAGAGCATTCTAATTCTAATTCTAACTTTGATTCTAATTCTAACTCCTAAAGTTCCTTCCGAATCGCCTTCTCCAATCCTTCTCCTCTTTGTGTAAACACAAATTCGATGCGTCGATTCTTGGCTTTTCCTTCTGCAGTTCCGTTAGAAGATCGTGGTGCAAATTCGCCTTTACCAGCGGCGGTGAGTTGGTTGGTGTTGACGTCAAATTCATTGGTGAGTAAGTCGATCACTCTGCTCGCTTGTGCGGTACTTAGCGTCCAGTTGTCTGTGATACTTTTGCGCCCGGTTGGACTATTGTCTGTATGACCAACTATATCGATATCCATGATTGGGAAACGAGTAATAACTTTAGAAAGGCTTTCCATGATTTCGACTCCACGTTTTTGAATCCGGTCTGTTTTACTTTTTCTGAAAAGCAATCCTTCTGGAAAGATCAAACGTACACTTTCATTGGTGCTAACTAATTCAAAGTCTGTATAATTCATTTCTTGAAAAGCATAATGAATATCACTTGACAAGCGAGTAAATTCAGCTTTATGACGCGTTAGTACGGACTCCACATTTTTTAACTTTGCTTTTAAAGCAGCTATTTCATTTTCTTTGTCGATAAGCGTACTACTCAATGATTGCTGAGTAGATTGAGAACTAGAACTTACGTTTTCAATTTGGCCTTCAAGTTGAGCAATTTTTGCCTTTAGCTCAGACCGCAAATTCACCAATACATTGTTCTCTCCTTTTTGTTCTGACAACTGTAATCGCAAAGCTAAAATTTCATCTTGCGCTTCATTCAAGTTACGTCGCCAGGTATCTGCTTCGCTAGTATACATTTTTTCATGATCCATTTTCAATAATTGCACTGCTTCAATATGTTTCTTTTTAGACATACAGGAAGTCATGGTAAATGCAACTGACAATGTAAGTAAGAGTGAAAATTTCTTCATGGTAATATTAATATAGTTGTAAAAATTTGCGGTGGTTTAAACCTCATCTGGCTAGCAGTCAGATTAATTTTTCGTTGTTACTAAAACAAAAAATGGTGAATAGCAATATTATAAAATAATTGCCATTCACCAAATTTTTAGGGAGAAAAGGGGAAGAAGACCGAAGTCTGAAGACGGGAAACCGAAGTTACCCTCTTTCGCCAATATACGTAAGAGGGCAACTTCCGTCTTCGGTCTTCCGACTCCCGACTTTTCAACTTATCTCAATCGGAAACTAGAAGCTCCCAATAATCCAATATCTGTAAATACCGCAGCACGGTAATATCCTTTTTTCAATTTCGACTGTAAGTCATGCTTAAAAGAAATTCGCTGGGCGCTACCGATGTTAACTTCTTTTGCTTCAGCAGCGATAATATCAGTATCTTGACCATTTACTTTTACTGTTGCGTTAATCGGATTATCCAATTTAATTGGTGTTCCTTTATCATCACTGATGACCAGATAAATATTTCTTACGCCTTGAAATTCTTCAGGTACATCTGCCAAGTCAAAACTAGCATCAATACGTCTAGCTCTTCTTGATTTTGCAGTAACTTTTGATTTTCTTTTCTTTTGCAATTCTACTTTGAAACCAGAAGCTTTAAAGTTTGCTAAAGTAAGACGGCCAACTTCTTCTTGGATAGATCGGTTAAGACTAGCCAATTCTTCGTTGTCTTGACGTGCAGTTGAAAGGTCAATTTCGAGTACACCCGTACGAGTACGTAGCGAATCGTTTTCTGCTTGTAAAGCAAAGATTGAAGTTTCCAAACGAGATTTGGCGCCAAGCAAAGATTGAATTTCTGCTCTTAAGCCAAATAACTCTGCTTCATTGTTCGTGTTAGTTGCCTTCACTGCTTTGATTGTTCGATCGCGGCGGTTAATGCGTTTTTTAGCTGCGCTTAGGTCAGAAGCAAGTGTTAGATTTTCGTCACTTAATGCTTCGTAAGCCGTTTGCAAGCTATCTACCTCTACTTCGAGATCAGCTTTTAATGCTTCCATCTCAGAGACTTCAGTACTTAGGGCTTCATTTTTTTGAATAAGACCCAATTTTTCATTCTTTAGTCCCATGTTTGACCAGATGCTGTATCCAAGTCCAAGAGCTAAAAGAATTGCGATTACTCCTAAAATGTGTCGTGCTTTCATTCTGTGATCTTTTAATGTGTTTTGATAATGGTGGTAGAAACGCCCCGTCTTAGCGGATTCGTATGTTTTTATTACTTTTTTTTCGAATTCACGCCTAAAATAAATTTTAAAAATTCATGCGTGCTGTAACGGGACACAAATATAAAGGCTACAACTTTAATATCCCTTTTTAACTTATATTAATTAAGAATTCTTCTTTATCCATCAGTATTATTGACCTTTTCAAGCTTAGAATCAATTCAGAAGTTATGCTCAATTTAATGTCATAAAACTAATATTGGCATAAACGTCACAGTATTGGACTAAAGTTTAGACCGTCATCTATCTTATTAAGCCACTTACCCCTTTTTGTCTTGTCACATTTGTCAAAAAACTAAAGGCATAATGTCATTCTTAGGCACCTTTATTGGTACAAATTGAATCTCCTCCCATACCATTATCCTCCTAATATATTTATTCCCTCCATCAAGTTTTCAGCTTTAGACTTACACACAATCTTAACACTAATCATGGGGATAAAATTTTACACCTATTCTTTTTTACTTGCTGCTACGCTTCTATTTTCAACGAATAGCATTGCAACGACACCTATTATATATGGTGACGACCTAACTGGCTGGATCAATACCCTGGGCGAGTCACACGACTACACCTTTCAAGGAACAGCTGGTGATCGTATTTTCATTAGAGTACGTGGTACATCAGGTGGCGTTGATG
>CALGLS010000269.1 GCA_937959375.1 uncultured Saprospiraceae bacterium | reverse complement strand
ATCCCACTTCCAACGGTCACTACTTAAACGACCAGTCGTACTTATCCAAGCCTTTTAATGCTTCACGCAAAAGATTGATGGTACTTTTAATATCGTTTTTGTGAACGAGTTCTATCGTTTGGTGCATGTTACGCAATGGGATAGAAATGGCGCCGGTGATGGCACCTGACTTGCCGAAGCGTTGAATACCAGCGGTGTCGGTTCCTCCTCGTGGAAGGATTTCTGGTTGCCATGCAATTTTCTTTTTCGTTCCTATTTCTTTTAGATACTTAACCATTCGATAATCACAAATTGACATACCGTCCATTACTTTTATGGCTGTACCTTTATTCAAACGAGTAATCATTTCGTGAGACTGCGCACCTGGCACGTCGAAGGCGATTGTTACATCTAGACCAAAACCAAAATCAGGATTGATTAAGTGTGCCGCAGCGATTGCACCTCGCAAACCAACTTCTTCTTGCACCGTAAAGACTGCGTAGATATCATAAGGTACTTTTTTGCCTTTAAGCTCACGCAAAACTTCTAGTAATATAAAAACAGAAACACGATTGTCTAAGGATTTGGAGTTCACACAATCTCCCATTTCGATAAGTTCGCGTTCTCTTGTGATCGGATCCCCTACGTTAATTAACTTCTCCACTTCTTTAGCAGTCAATCCCGTATCAATGAAGTATTCTTCAATCGGCATTGGTTTACCTCTCTCCTCTGGTTTCATTAAATGGATTGGCTTGCAGCCCATGATACCAATCACATCTTTTTTACCGTGTATAATCACACGTTGTGACGTCAGTGTTTTTGGATCAAAGCCACCAAGTGTATGGAAGCGGATAAATCCTTCGTCGTCAATGTGCGTTACGATAAAACCAATTTCATCCATGTGTGCTGCCACCATTACTTTCTTATCGGTCTTTCCCTTTTTCACTGCGATGATACTGCCCATTGGGTCAACACTAACTTCATCAGCCAGCCCTTTCAATTCTTTTAGAATGAGTGTACGAATACGTTGTTCGAATCCCGGAGCCCCAGGCGTTTCACAAATCTTTTTGAGTAATTCTAAGTTTTTCATAAATAAGACTACTTGGTTTTTCGTTCTATGCAATTATTGCAAGAACATATGTTTGTACGAATTGGGCAGGTATTTGTTCTTTTCAATGAAGTTTTGAACAACCTTAAGTGTGTGAAAGCAGTTTCTGGTCGCGCAAAAATACTATTAATCTTATAGCAACAATGGATTTTCTATTTTTTTTCGTGTATAAGGTTGCTTACATTTGAGCGATTAATGAATACTTTTCATTTGAGATTATTTTTAAACGTTAATTGGTTTAAGTAGTTCACCTAATTTGTCAAAGAACTAAAACAGATACATTTGGCTTCATCGGTATTAAAAAAATTAGCAGGAGAGACCGCCATTTATGGTGTGAGTAGTATTTTGAGTCGACTGCTCAACTATGTGATTTTGACGCCTTACCTTACTCGTGCCTTTGTGACTGGCGAGTATGGAGTGGTGACGGATATGTATACCTATGCCGGCTTACTAATGGTGTTTTTTACTTATCGAATGGAAACGACTTTCTTTCGTTTTGGTAGCGGAGGTAAAGAGCAGATGGACAAAACCTTTTCGACCGCTTCTTGGTCATTATTGGTGAGTAGTGTTTTTCTTGTAAGTATATTACTTTTATTTTCGCAATTTTTCGCTGACCTACTCAAATATCCAGATCATACTGACTATGTGATCTTGTTCACACTAATCATCGCTTTCGATGCGCTATCAGCTATTCCCTTTGCTCGGTTACGTCTTGAGAATCGGCCCATTCGGTTCGCACTTTTAAAAACCTTTAGTATTCTCATCAACCTCGCTTTTATCTTTTTCTTTTTAGAAGCTTGTCCGTGGTTGATTGAAAAAGGTGTCTCTTGGGCTTCGACTATTTACGATCCAGAGAATCGCATTTCTTTTGTCTTTATTTCAAATTTATTAGCCAGTGGAATTGTGTTTGCCTGTTTACTTCCGATGTTTCGAAAAATCAAATTTGAGTTTGACACGGAGTTGTGGAAAAAGATGTTGTGGTATGCGATGCCCTTAGTTATAGTTGGACTAGCAGGCGTCATTAACCAATTGATAGGTATTCCTTTGATGAAATACTTATTGCCAGGTGATGATCAATCCAACCTTAGTGAAATTGGTATATATGGTGGTTGTTACAAAATTGCCATACTGATGAGCTTATTCACACAAGCGTTCAACTATGCTGCGGAGCCTTTCTTTTTCAGAAATGCAAAAAAGGAAAACGCAAAAAAAACGTATGCACAGGTTGGGCAAGCTTTTGCCTTTGTTGGTAGCCTTGCCTTTTTGGGCATCATGTTATACCTGCCTGTCATCAAACATTTCCTAGACGAATCCTATCACGTAGGGCTAGGCGTAGTTCCGCTTTTGCTCTTGGCGTTTTTCTGTTTGGGCATGTATTACAACTTCTCGATTTGGTTTAAGCTAACCGATCGTACAAAGTATGGTGCTTATATTTCACTAGGTGGAGTAGTGGTTACGCTTTCGCTAAATTTCTTATTGATTCCAATGATCGGTTATATGGGAGCTGCTTGGGCAGCCTTAGCTTGCTATGCTTTTATGGCCACGGTTAGCTACTTGATTGGACAAAAGTACTATCCAATTGCATATCCTGTAGGAAAAATTTTGGGATATATTGGATCTGCGGTATTGGTGTTTTATTTGAGTCAGCTGATTGACTTGGATGGGAGTCACCTCGCTATTCGCTTGCTGGTGAACACTGTTTTTCTTTTGATTTGGCTTGGTGGTATTTATTTGGTGGAGCGGAAGAATTTGAAAAGTTAAAGTTAGAATCAAAATTAAAGTGGCAATTGCCCTTAGTTCGTGAAGGCAGGTAGGTCAATTCACTGCCACTTTGATTTTGACTTTAACTTTACAGCCCAAGCTTTACGCCACTTCCACATAAGAAGGCAATTGAAAAGTAAAGGTAGTACCCTCATTCAATTTACTCTGTACACGGATCGTAGCATTATGTAATTCCAATATCTTTTTGGCAATAGCCAAACCAAGTCCAGCTCCATTTGATCTACCTTCTTCTTTACCTACCTGTCGGTAACGTTCAAAAATTGCAGCTTGCTCTTGTCGCGAAATACCAGGACCAGTATCAGCAATGCGTACTTCAACACTTTTTTCCTTCTCAACCAGCTCTATGGTTACCTCACCTCCACTTGGTGTAAATTTAAGTGCGTTATCCATTAGGTTTTGAATTACACGTTCGACCAGTCCGATATCTGCAAAAACCATGGGAAGATTATTATTCGCATTTAAATTCATCTTGATGCCTTTTTCATTTGCAAGAAGCTGATACTTTTGAAAAATATCCTGTGCTAATTCTGCAATAAAAAACGGTTCTTTTTGAGGCTGTATTTGTTTTGCTTCTAATTTAGAATATTCAAATAATTGTGCGATCAAACGTGACAATTTTCCTCCGCTATCATGCACCGTTTGCAAATACTGTTTACGCATTTCTGGATCAATGTCATCTTCTTTAAGTAAGAGTGTTTCTACATAACCTTGCATAATAGCAAGTGGTGTCCGTAGATCGTGTGAAACGTTTGCGATAAGCTCACGACGAAGGTTCTCTACCGATTTAAGTTCTTCAATATTACTCACGATTGTATCTGCCATTTCATTAAACGTTTCTGACATTTCAGGAAAATCAACTTTATCCGTATCTGCAATTCTTGCATCATAATCTCCTTCCTTAAACCGACTTACTGTTTGAGTAATATTACGAAGTCCTTTAGTCAACAACCAAATGGCTAACAAACCAATTAGCAATGCTCCTATCAATGTGATAAAAAACAAATTTGCTCCTAGCTTCAACATATAACTTCCGAACAACCCTGACTCTACAGCTTCTTGTTTTTCACTAGCTAAAATAATATAAATATATCCTTTTAACTCATCGTTTTCTCTAACTTCTGCCGCTGAAAAAACTTTACAACGTTTCAAATCTCGTGGATCATCTCCTTCAATATAGAGGTATTCTTTTCCTTTGCTAGCCACAAATTTTTTAATCGGCTCTAATGCAACAGATTCCATAACCACTTTTCCTTTTGGTGCTGCGTCTGCAATTATTTTGCCCTCCACATCTAACAAATACAATTCGGCATTAGGATTCATCACCATTGCCGAATGCATGAAATCCATAATCGCAGGCTTCTGTACCTTCCCATCTTTATACGGCTTCACCTCTTTTAAGGCGCTTTCTGCTAAATCATAATGAAGGCGTTGAACTGACTCGTGAAAATATTCATGCCTGATATAATTAAATATCGAAACATACATGATCCCAAGAATCACTAAAAGAGAAAGTAATGTTATCGATATTTTCCAATAAAGTTTGTTGCTGGTTTTTTTCATAATTCTTCATTAAATCTGTAGCCAACGCCCCAAGTAGTGAGGATGTAAGTTGGTTCTTGAATATTTGGTTCTATCTTGGCGCGCAACCGATTGATGTGCGAATTAACCGTGTGTTCGTAACCATCAAAATCATATCCCCATACCAGATTTAGAATTTTTGAACGATCATAACTTTTACCTGGATGAGAGGCAAGTAAACTCAGTAATTCAAATTCCTTCGGAGAAAGTTCGATTCGTTTATCGTTGATCGTAACCTTTCGTTTGTCAAGGTCTACTCCTAGATCTCCAAACTTTAAGAAACTACCGTTACCTATGTTTACTGGATTGTTCATAATTTCCATTCTACGGAAGATGGCTTTGACACGAGCGATGAATTCTCGAATACTAAACGGCTTAGTCAGGTAATCGTCTGCTCCCATTTCCAAACCAAGTACTTTATCGATCTCTTCACTTTTTGCAGTTAGCATTAAGATTGGGGTTTTAGAGTTTTGTGCTCTAACCGTTCGGCATATTTCCATGCCATCTTTCCCAGGAAGCATGATGTCTAATATCATTAGATCATAAGGATTGCTCAATGCTTTTTGCAAACCCTCGTTTCCGTCATAACAAGCATCTACCTCACATTGCAAATCTTTGAGGTGAATTTTAAGTAAGGCTACAATGTCCTTGTCGTCTTCTACGATGAGTACTTTTTTCATAGATTTTTTAATCTTTTCTTTAGAGGATGATGATCTGTTCTTTCTGTGATTACGCTATTTTACAAAGTTAGGTTCTAAGTATCACAATAGTATCACAGAAGAGTGACCGTTTTTAAACGCCAGCTATAACTCCAACATTATTTGCCATATCATAGCCGTTAATAAAACCATAAACTGATGCGATCGTAAATATACTGTCTGTTGCGGTAGGCCCACACCAGAGACGCTATTGCTAAGAAAATGAAAAACATTTTCAATTTCCGATTGCTGCTGATCACCTTTTCTCTTCTACTTTTGTATCTGTGTCTATTACTAATTGCCATGTTTCTTTTCTTTCAGAATCCTATTGGGATTGATAAATAAATTATAAAGTTGTTTCTAAATTTGCTGCACGCTACATCACATTCCTTTTTGGAATGTGCTATCTTTCATATTTAATCTTTCCACCAACCATCGTCATCAATACATCTGTGAAAATGATTTCTTCTTCTCTACACTTCAAAAGGTCTTTCGACAAGATGACCAAATCCGCCAACTTACCTTCTTCCAAAGAGCCTTTTTGTTTTTCTTCGAAA
>CALGLS010000268.1 GCA_937959375.1 uncultured Saprospiraceae bacterium | reverse complement strand
GTAAGCTATAGAAGTAAGGACTTTACGCTTTTTAGAATAATTCAAATTGCTAGCATCTACATCAGGATGAGAAAAGATAATATCTCCAACTTCTTTTCCTGTTGCCATATCGAATTGTACAATAACGCTTTTGTCTCGATTTAGATTGGATGAAACAAATACTTTACTACTGTTGTCGAAATCGAAAAATAGCGGTTGAACTGATTCGCGGAAGTCGGTTGTGATGACATCACGGAAAGCTTCCTCTTCATTGTCGCGGTACATAAGTACGGTGTTTGTTCCACCTACTATTTTACTTGCAATTCTTAATTTGCCATTGTGGTCGGTGGCCCAACTATCAATTGGTTCGAGTGGATTAGTATTTTCTGCAAGTTGTTTGTAGGTGCCATCTACAATGTTCATTCGATATGGTTCGAACAACTGCGGATTGTTTTTATTCATGCCGATGATAATTTCATCTTCGAAATCATCTAAATCGTCAATCACTTGAATTCTGACTTTTTCAAAAGGAGTAAGATCTTTATCGTTTTTCCCATCCTTGTCAACAGCATACAATTGGAAGTTTTCATCACCGCCACTATCTTTTATATAAAGGAGTCGGTTGTTGTTGGCCCAAGAATAACCAGAGATATCTCGATCAGTTTCGTTGGTGATACGGGTAGCGGTTGTTTCTCCAATTTTTTGAACGAAGATGTTTTGTCGACGTTCGTGAGGTCCCATATATGAAAAATAATTTCCATCCGGAGAAAGTTGATAACGTGTTTTCTCCGGATTGCGGAAAAAATCTTCTACACTATACTTGAATTCGCCTTTGGAGAGAGCAATCAGTTTTTGAATCTCTTCTCCAGATGTTGCTAATGTAGGATCGCCAGGAAGTTGCGCTTCGGTAGCTGTGTTGTCTTGGACAGAAGTACTGGTATCTTCTTGCATCGATTTTGAATTTTCACTGCATGTATATAAAAAGTATGCAGTTGATGATTTTTAGTGTGGAAAATAATGGGAGTATCATAATAGGCATTTTTTGATGATTTAGCTCCTTTTAAATGAGTTATCATCTTAAAATTGCCGTTTCCGCAAAGGAACAAAATATTTTTTCTACTAACCCCATGGGCTTACAGATTAACTTAGGTACTATAACGAAGGTTTTTCTTATTTGTGTGAATATCCAAGGAGTGTTTATGAAAAAACTCGAATAATTTAGCAAATAGTAAAGCCTTGGTCAATTGATTTAGTACTTTGCTATTGAAGTTGTTTAAAAGGCTAAAAATGCTTGTGAATTGATATTTTCGTTCAATTCTCAAACAACTTCATTGTGAAAACAGAATAAAAAGTAAACTTTTAAGATCGATCCGTCATTATATTTAACAGTAGAGGATCATTATTGTTAATTAATTCTGAAAATATGGAATTAATTAGCATAATAATACTTCTTTTGATTGATGACCGTTATTTTTACAGATCACACCAATCGAGAAACCGATCATTTTCACTGTAATGAGGCGGTTGCCCCCCATTAAAAGTCAAAGTTTATTTGACTAAAAAATTGAATGCATAACATTTATTTGTTCTGATATTGCATATAAGTAGTTTAACCGAATGATCTAAATAATTTGGTCCCGTTACTTAGAAAGGATTGATGCAATAGAAGGACTTGAAGATATTTTTTATATTTGAGGAGTTGTTTTGGTTTTGAAAACAAGACGTTTGGTAAGTATATCCACTTTTCTATGTTTAAAGCCTCATTTCGATGAGCTTAGTTAGCGTGGCATATCAATCTAAATGTCTTGGTTAGCAGAAAAATAACTATTTTTCGCATTCATTACTCAACCGAAAACAGATCCTAAGCAAAACAATCATCATGAAAACGATTTGTCTTTTACTCGTAAGTTGTCTGATGCTAAATTCTAGTTGGCTTAAAGCCGACTCAGTAGATTTGGCTACTACGGTTGCAATAGCGCAAGATTCCGTAGATCTCCCTAAGGCTTTTACTATGGGAGAATTTGAAGAACAATTTGATGACTTAATGCAAGAGCATGAAGCGCTATTACTTTCGGAATGTGATAATGATATGGATATTGCATTTGAGAAATGGATAAGTATGCTTAAAGAGATGGAAGCCTACTCTGAAATCATAGGATATGACTTGAAAGGAATTAAAATCTGGTTAAATGTTTTTTGGGATAAGAATGGAACGGTAGATCACATTGTTTATCATCTAAAACCAAACTCAAGGAATATTGACATTGAAGAGTTAACTGCTTTCTTTTCTAGCTTCATGAATAATTATAAATTCCCTCTAGTAACGGATGAGAAATTCTCACACTACGGTAGTGCCGCTTTTCCGACTTTTGCTCGACGTGTAAAGACAACTGAGGCCGAGGCCCCTAAGTCGGGACAGTTGGTGAAAGATAGCGTGAACTCAAAAAACTAGCAGAAAGAATAGCGTGAGTCTAATATAAAATTGAAGGACGCACGCTATTTTTTTAATTACTAAAAAATGAAACACCCAACTTCGAAAAACCAATTAAATTTCTTAGTTCTACTCCTTCTAACATTTGCATGCTCTTGCGGAAAAGATAAAATCGAACTTACCTGGGAAAAGCAAAACTCCAATCTTAATTCAACGCTGACTTCTGTTTATTTTACTGATGCTAATACTGGGCACATCGTTGGAGGTGACGCTTGGTCTGCAGGCTATTCTTTGACGACTACTGATGGCGGCGCTAATTGGTTGGTTGATTCATTGGCTAACAAAAAAATGAATGCCGTGGGTTTTAACTCAAACGATGTAGGTTATGCCGTAGGAATGGATGGTTACTTTTTTAAAAAAGAAGATCCTTTAGATGATTGGACCTTCTTTCGTTTACCGCGATGGGATATTTTAAATGAAATTTGTTTTAATGCAGAAAATAATATCGCCATAGTTGGTGGCGCAGGTTTTCAAAATGGCGTAGCTCTGCGATTTGACGGAGGGGTCATGCAAGTTGATACCTTTGAAAATGAATTGTCAGGAGTTTGTTATTCTGATGCAAATACGATTCATGCCGTTGGTTATGGGATTGTGCTTCGTTCTGACAACGGAGGAACATGGGAGCGACAAGATATTGAAGGAGATTTTTTTAGAGCCGTTCACTTTCCTTCTTCCGAAGTTGGTTATGTTGTCGGGTCTGCGGGAACCATTATGAAATCAACCGACGGTGGTTTGAAATGGGATAAGATTAGAGATGGTAGTAAAATTCGTGTTTCTAACAAACCTTTTCGAGATGTTTTTTTTACAGATGATGAGCATGGTTACATTGTTGGCGAAGATGGACTTTTTTGGATAACTGAAAATGGCGGTGATGACTGGAAAGAAGTGAAAAATTTTTCGGACGACGATTTGTTGAGCGTACATGTGGTAGAAGGTCAGGGATATGTCGTAAGTAAACAAGGAGGTATTTTTCATTTCGAAGAATAGGTTTTTTCTTCAAATTTTTAAAAAGCAATGCACTCTTAAAAATATACAATCCTGTAAATCCTGTCGAACACACACACACACAATTAAGTATCTGCTCAGTAATCAAATAATTTTAAAACAGACAAAATGAAACGCACCCTCCAAGTCGCTAACCTAGTTGGCTTTGTCATTACACTAATCGTAAACTACCTCTCCAATGCGCTTCCTCTCAATGGAAAAACAGCGAAAGAACTTTCAGACCTGAATCCAAATTTATTTGTACCAGCACCATTTACATTTTCAATTTGGGGAGTTATTTATTTGTTCTTGACTGGTTTTATTGTTTATCAGGCGAGTGATCTGTTTAGCAAAAGCAAAAAAGAATTACCCCATGTTGAAAAAATTGGGTGGCTATTTTTCATCTCCTGTTTACTCAACTCTTGTTGGTTAATCGTTTG
>CALGLS010000267.1 GCA_937959375.1 uncultured Saprospiraceae bacterium | reverse complement strand
ACTCAATAAAATATAAATCATGAAACTAAACATTTTTTCAACCCTGCTTATCTGTATACTTTTTAGTCTTACAGCAAATGCGCAGGAAACCATTTCAGACCATATTGATGCTGAAAAAACTGAAGTAAAAAAAGACACGTTCAACGTATACGGAAACTGCGGTATGTGCGAGCGAAGAATTGAAGGCGCTGCTAAAAAAATAGAAGGTGTTGAAATGGCAGACTGGGATATGATGACGTGGAAAATGATTGTCTCATACGATCCGCTCAAAACTTCTCTTGACGAAATAAAACAAACGATAGCCGACGTTGGTTACGACAGTAAAACACATCGAGCAAAAGATGAAATCTACAATATGCTTCCTGGTTGTTGCAAATATAAACGACCAGAATAATTAAACCTAGAAAGAGGGAAATTCTCATACAGGATTTTCCTCTTTCTAATTTAATAAAAATTACTCATCAAGAACTTCCTAACACTACATAAACAATAATGGACAAATTCATGCAAGCTGCCATAGAGCAGGCAAAAAAAGGCGCTTCAGAAGGAGGCATTCCAATCGGGTCAGTTCTAATGAAAGACGGCGAAATTCTTGGAGCTGGACACAATCAACGAGTACAACAGGACGACCCGATGGCTCATGCTGAGATTGATTGTTTGCGACAAGCAGGTCGTATTGGTTCTTATAAAGGAACAACCCTCTACTCTACCCTGATGCCTTGCTACTTATGCGCAGGAGCAGTGGTTCAATTTGGAATAAAAAAGGTGATTGTTGGTGAATCAAAAACGTTCTCAGGAGCGGAGGAACTAATGAAGGCACATGGCGTTGAAATCATCAATCTTCAGAATGAGGAATGCATTGGTTTAATGGAAAAGTTTATTGCTGAGCGACCCGACTTATGGAATGAGGATATTGGAGAGTAGCAAAATAAAAAACTTCACATTGAAAAAATCCAATGTGAAGCCGAGCGCGTCGTTCTGTGAGGTATCATTCTCTCGAATATTATTCACTACGATAAGATTTACAAAATGCATTTTTTTCGCTCAACAAACCAGTCATAATGAGCGAGCACTCTATATTTTCTAGCGAATAACGTCTTTCACTTAGCCAAAGCTTCATTATTTAACTCAAGTTATTTAAAAGTTATACGTTCTAGCTACATATAAGTAAACAAGCTTAGCGTTATCTTTGCAAGATACCCCCTTTTAAACTCATAAAGTCACCCAGCTCTATCAAAACTCTAATTCGCACACTTCTTACAAGTTGTCTATACTTGATCTGCCTGCAATCAGCTTCGGCACAGCAACCTCCTATGTGGCAGTTGACCGATGAAGATGGCCTTTCTAGCAATACGATTTACAATATGACTCAGGATGACAAAGGCTACATATGGATGGGAACCAGCTATGGGCTTTGTCGTTACGATGGAATCAACTTTACTCCTTACACCATTCCTCATTATAATGACAATGACATTTTACATCTAAGAAGAGATTCATTTGATCGAATTTGGACGATCAATCTAAGTGGTCAAATCGCATGTGTTGATAATAATGAGGTAACAAAAATTACTCCTTTTCAAAACAAACAAGTGCTTGATCTAAGATTTCAAGATTCAATAATGTGGATCATTTTTAAAGATGATCAAAATGCAGAATTCTCACAATTACTCGGCTTAGGACATCTTAGCTTTGACCCTTTGGGAAATCCCTTATCTGAGATCATTTACAATGAACGATATTTCAAGCTTTCGCTTACTATTTCAGATGCCAATCCGGTGCAATTGATTGGGCAAAAATATCCTCGTAAAAAATCTTCTTTTATTGCTACTCCTAACCCTAAAAAAGAAACCGTCGATATCGGTTTCACAATACCGCATGTCCCTTCACGTAAAGTTTACAAAAAGGATAATAAGCTACAATTTATCAATTTCTTAAAAAATAACTTAATAGAAATTGACACAAACCACCAATCAAAAAATTTACTCGATCTTACTTCCATGAGTGCGCTCAATGGATTTTCAAACTTTGAAAACCATTATATGTTCCCGACTAAAAACGGGATTTATTTTAAAAATAAAACACAAAATGAGCCAACGGAACATTGGATGAAAAATCTAACCGTTAATGAAATCATGCAGGACCGAGAAGGTAATTATTGGGTCAGCACCGATGGTCGTGGTCTTTTCGTAATCCCATCCATAGCATTCAAACACTATGCTACCCGATCAAATGAACTTCCAAACGACAATGTATACTCTCTTTTTTATGACAATGAAAACAAAGAACTTTATGTAGGACTTGATAACGGAAAAGTAATCATCATCAAAAACGCTAAGGTTCACAAACAAATAGACCTATCTGTAAAGGGGCGTGTATTAAGTACCTTAAAGGTGGAAGATACTTTTCTTTATCTTACAGACACAGGACTAATACGGAAATCTAAAGATGGGAAAGCAACTAAAATTTCTAATATTGCTGGAAAAACTATACTTATCGAAAACAACAAAGACTTAAAAGCTGGAACTGGACTTGGACTCTATTCCTTCCCGCTTAAAGATGTATTATCTAAAAAAGAAAATATCGATTACATCAACAAAATAGAGATAAAACACAGACGTATCTATGCTTTACATAAAGACAAAAATGAAACTATTTGGATTGGTTCGACCAAAGGACTCTTGACATTTAAAGATGGTATCTTTCAAAACTTCACAGAAAATAACAAGCCACTCGACCTTAGCTTTTCTTCCATTGTGGAAACAAGTGACCAAGCACTTTGGTGTGGCACAAGCGGTAAGGGATTAATCAAAATAAAATCAGATCTTATCACTCAACGTATTGACATGACGACAGGCCTTTCAAGCAATACGGTTAAAAACTTACTCATCCATGAAGATCAACTTTGGGTAGGAACAAATAAAGGCATCAATATTATTGACCTCAAAACAGAAAGCATCCGATACCTAGACAAATACGATGGTCTACCTTCTGACGAAATAACAGCCATTCAAATTATTGACACAACTGCTTGGGTTGGAACTTCTAAAGGTCTTGTTGCTTTTTCTAAAAATCTGAAAAAAAACATCTCTTCTCCTCCCCCTATTCATATCACTGGTTTCAAAGCAAATGAAAAAAATAAACATTTAGATCAGTCCATCCATCTTGATTACAACAATAACAATATCCAAATTGACTACATCGGATTTGCCTATAGCATGCGAGGTGACCTCCAATACAAATACAAAATGAATGGCGCTGATCAAGACTGGGTATACACCTACAATTCTACTGTTAGATACCCCGATCTCAAACCTGGAGAATATACCTTTGATGTAATTGGAATCAATGAAGGCGAAATAGAGAGTTTAGCTCCAGCTAAAATACATTTTAAAATTGCTCAGCCTTTTTGGAAAACTGATCGATTCATACTTCTTATTGGCATTGGATTACTTAGTCTTTTCAGTATTGTTTACAACATACGATCGAAGCAAAGGGAACAAAAAAGGAAGGAAGCATTAGACTTTCAAAACACAGTAAACGAACTGCGCATGCAAGCGCTGCAAACACAGGTCAATCCACATTTCATTTTTAATGCACTCAATGCAATTCAACAATTTCAAGTTAGTAATAATAGAGAACAGGCAATCGACTACCTCACCCAATTTGCTCATCTAATTCGAATGATTTTCGAACATTCAAAAGAAAAAGTCATTACACTTAATCAGGAAATTGAATTCCTTAATCTTTATCTCGAATTGGAAAAACTTCGTTTTAAAGATAAAGTTACAATCAAATTCAACATATCTCATGAACTAAAAACGAGCCAGCAACTTGTCAATGTACCACCACTTCTTATACAACCCATAATAGAGAATGCATTCAAACACGGCTTGTTTCATAAAGGACATGGTGGGAAATTATTAATCGATTTCCAGAAAAAAGAAGATTTTTTAATTTGCATCATTGAGGATAATGGCGTAGGCAGAGTAGAAGCAGAAAAAAGAAATATGGATCGCAACAAAAATTATGAATCATCAGGACTTAGTACTTCCGAAAAGCGATTACAAATTTACAATCAATCTAAAAATGATGCTAAAAACAAAGAAAATACTTACATTAAAATTGTAGATTTGTTTAACAAACAACAGCAAGCGACAGGTACTAGATTTGAACTAGCAATACGCATCTAACAAATAACACGAACATGGAACTAAAGGCAGTAATTATCGAAGACGAAGAACAGAGCCGCTCAAGCCTCCAGTCTTTGATTAATGAATTTTGCGAAAACGTAACTGTTATTGATACTGCTGATTCCGTAATGACTGGCGTCAAATCTATTAATAGACACCAACCTGATGTTATTTTTCTTGACATACAAATGCCCGGACAAAACGGATTTGAATTGTTGGAGTATTTTCCTGAACCAAGTTTTGAAGTTGTATTTACCACAGCTTACAGTGAATACGCCGTCAAAGCATTTGAATTATCTGCTACAGATTACATTCTCAAACCCATCGGCATTCAGAATTTGCGCAAAGCAGTCAAAAAGGTTTTCGAAAAAAGAGACTTAACTTTAACTCAAAAACGCTTACAAGTTCTCAAAGAAAACATCAATAATTTAGAACACAAAATCGCCCTCCCTACCAAATCTGGGTATTCGTTTATAGACTTACAAAACCTCATCCGTTGTGAGGCGCAAAGTAACTACACGATGTTTTTTCTGAAAAATAATGAAAAGATTCTCGTCTCCAAAACATTGAAAGTTTACGAAGACATCCTCTCTGAATTCAACTTCATTCGCATCAACCGTTCTCAACTCGTCAACATAAACCACATCAGCAAGTATGGGCGACAAAAAAATCCAATATTAATTATGAGTGATAACTCTGAACTAAATGTGAGCGAGGGACGAAAAGAGGAGTTTCTAAATAGAGTGGAAAATTTACTGAAGTAAATTTTTGAGACCGCTTTGCTGAGCGACCGCTTCGCCTACCTATCGGCAGGCAAGCTGAGGGATCGTCATGCCGCTGGCATAACTGAGAGATCGCTTCGCTGAGAGACTTTCCCGCTAACGTATGCTCTGCTCCGCAGAGCCGCAGTCGAGTGAAGTCTCTCAGCGCAGCGATCTCTCAATGAGGCTCTAAGCCGAATGATCACTCAGCAAGTCTGCCAAAGGCAGACACAGCGATCTCTTAGCAAAGCGGTCTCATACTCATCATCAAGCAAGCGCCTTCTCACGAATCGCCTCAATTTCTTCAATCGTTTTTGGTATCGGCTTACCCAACACACGGCTTCCATTTTCTGTAATCAACAAATCATCTTCTATACGGATGCCTCCAAAATCTTTGTACGTTTCTAACAATTCATAATTGATAAATTCAGGAAACATATCATCTTCCTTC
>CALGLS010000266.1 GCA_937959375.1 uncultured Saprospiraceae bacterium | reverse complement strand
TCTGCCTGGCCTCAAGTCATTAAGTAAGCGATACGACAAGCAAATTGTTTTTACAGAAGTAGGTTATCGAAGTACTTCGCAGGCAGCCACCCATCCATGGGAATGGGTAAAAGATGCACATCGTCTTGGCGAAAAAGCCTCACCAAAAACTCAGGCCAATTGTTACGAAGCGCTCTTCGAAAGTTGCTGGGAAGAAGATTGGTTTGCGGGTGTACTTTTATGGGATTGGAAAATTGGAACCATTAATGAAGACGATCGAGTTGATATTAGTTTTCATACGCAGGGGAAAGAAGCTGAAGAGGTGATTGCTTGGTGGTTTGGGAGATAGGGAGGAGATGGAAGTCCGAAGACGGAAATCCGAAGATGGAAGTCCGAAGATGGAAGTCCGAAGATGGAAGTCCGAAGATGGAAGTCCGAAGATGGAAGTCCGAAGACGGAAGTCCGAAGACGGAAGTCCGAAGTTTCCCACTATCGCGTAGCGCCTAGAAGAGAGCTTCAGACTTGCTAGGTAGACCGGGAATTGGAAAATTCAAACTCAAACTCAAATTCAATTCCTTCGACCGCGTCCTGCGTGAAATTGAATTTGAGATTGAGATTGAGATTGAATTTGAATTTGAATTTGAATCACCGTTCAACCTGTCCAGACTTCGGTCTTCCGTCTTCTTCATTCCCCTAATTCGCATCCACCACTTCCCCACTTCCACTAATCTCCACATCCAATTCAGGAAAACCTTTGTAATAAACATCGCCACTACCGCTGATACGTACATCCAGTTGGTTGGTTACCAAAACATCTGCATCGCCAGAACCAGATATTGCAACCTCTGAGGTAACTGTCTCAAGTGTAAATCCTTTGTAGTTTCCACTTCCTGAAATATCAAGATCTAAATCATCAGCCACACCCGTCAATTTTATTTTTCCAGAACCAGAAATATCTGCTTTGATATCATCGCATTCAAGTTCTAAATCTACATCACCAGATCCCGATATATCTATATCAATATCGTCAATAACAAAGAGGCTTTCACCAAACACTTCGCCTGAACCATTGATCTTTATTTCACGCAAAGTTGGCATCGTGATATAGACGTTGAGTCTTGTATAATCTTTCACACAATCATCAAATTCAATATCCCAACGATTGCCACTGACGTCTAAATCTAGTTCATCAATGATGTTTCCTTCTCCTTCAACTTCTACCAACTGCGTGTCTCCTTGAGTCAGATACACATTGACTGGGATCTCTAATTTGATTGAATTAAAATCATCTAAGTTGAGTTCTTCTATAACAATATCCCCCTCTCCTTCTTCACAGTTGAAAAAACCACCACCATCATCGTCATCAACAACGACACAGTTACTAAGCGAACAACAAACCAATAGGACGAATAAATACTTAATTGAATTTTTCATAGTTTTATATTTTTTTTGTGAATAATAGGGAGACCGAAGCCCGAAGACGGAAGTTTCCCACTATCGCAGAGCTCGCGTTAAAAGAGAGCTTCCGTCTTCGGACTTCGGACTTCCGTCTAACATAATTACGACCGTAAAAAAAACTCCCTCTGCCACTCTAACTTCCATCTCACCTCCAATTGTGGCTCCGCCGCACACTACCTCCATTTCCTAGGATTCCCAAAAGCACCAAATCGAAGTGTAAGTGTTCCAACAAAATTATTGAAGTCACCTTTTTCATAACCCGACAAATCAGAATCTATTCCACTAACAAAGCGATAACCTCCAGAGAACCCAATTTTGAAAAATCGAAAAATATTAAGCTCTGCTCCTAACTCTGGCGTCGCCACAAAAATGGCATCTTGGTAGTCAAAGTCATCATCCTCAAATTTGATTTTCAAACCACCCCAACCCAGTTTTACACTCGAATAAAGATGTACCAATTTGTAGGGATTAAGGGTATACCCTCCCCACAAACCACCATGTCCGATTTCTAGTGACTCCCAGTCATTTTCCAAAATAGAGTTATCAACAGACCCCAAACCGTAACCACCAATAAAGAAATTATCGATGATCAAACCACCACCACCTCCGGCAGACACTTCGAAGTTGTCTCCAAAATTACTATACTCGAAAATGGGACCTCCAAAACCACCAATCACATGCGCTCGATTAAACAAGGTCTCGTGTCGCTGATTGTAATTGCGCTTTCGCGCCTTCTCGTTATCAAAATCGCCGTCCTGCGCAAAGGCAGTAAATGCGAACAATCCAATGCAAAAAATCAATACTAACTTTTTCATAACTTATCTTTTTTATTTCTTTTAAAATGTTGTTTTTAATAGTTGTAGTTCCATCCCAACTGGGCATAGGAATGGCTGGAGACGAAGTGTCTCTACTGTTTATATTTTTAAAAATCTTGTAACTGTTTAGTTTGTTTTCGAGATGTTAGTTTTCTGCTTTAATACTTTTTTATAGTGAAGTTGTTTAAAACCTAAAACCTCCACTAAATCCAATCCAGAACTTATTTTTTGATCCTTCAAAATTTTGAGCATTACCGTTGGTTAAAATATTATAAGGCGCAATCCCGGAGCCTAGGATTTGGCCTTCAGAGTCCGTTCGTTCTGATACTATAAAATTCAAATTAGGTCCAGCAAAAAAGCTGACGTTTTCGCCTAAGCGGTAATCAAACGTAATATTTATTGTTTGGAGCATATTGAGGGTGTTGGTCCAAAAAGCATCCTCGTTGATGTGCATGACCGACGCTTCAATATTAAGCAATGATCGTGGGCTCATTGTTAATGCTGTCCCCATTCCAAATCCTAAACCCCAAGCATCAACCTCACCAATTCGTCCACTTGCTTTGACTTGACTATAGAGGCGTTTGGTTCCGAACTTAAATGCACCACTTAGATGCATCGCCATGTCTGAACCTAGTTCAAACCGGTTGTAAGCATTTGTTCCTCCTTTTACAATATTGATCAAACCAATGGGTGTTCCTCCAATAGAATCACAAACATTGATCAATCCAACTTGAGAATCATTTACATAAGCGGCTTTGTTATAAATTCCACTTATTTGTAGGTTTGCATCACCGTCGTTGCTGTTAAAAAGTCCTCCGATTTGCAATCCAATTGCATCCTCTCCTACTACATTTCCAATTCCAGAAAACTGGAGACCTTCCATATTTCCCTTCACGACGTTCACCAACCCTGCCATTTGAAAACCAGCACCACGAAGCGTTTGTTCTTCCCCCATTAAGGAAGCTCCTTTCAAATCTCCACCAACACTATTGACCAGCCCAGCCCACTGAAATCCTTTAAAATCATTTCCAATATGATTGACAAATCCAGCGGCTTGCACACCTTCCGTATCATTTTTGACCACATTTAAAAAACCGGCAATTTGTACGCCTTTCACATCGTTGGTTACTGTATTTACAAAACAACCAATTTCAACACCTTCCACATTTTCAGATTCTCCCCAAAACAAATTCACTGAGGTATTACTAGGCGCATCTTTATGTCCACCTACTTCAGCAGATACCTCAGGGACGACTGAAAACTTAGCTTTAAAATCCTTTGGCATTGAATAATCGTATGGCTTTGCTTCTGGAATTGTTTTAATCGTTCCTTTCCCATAGGTATAATCAAAATCAGCAGGCAGATCAACACCTGCAATCATCTCATTATCTAATTCCATTTGGGCAGGTACTTCAGGCATTCTTGCCTTTATATATTCACGTTCGTCGAACACCTCCTCCTCGTAAATGATTTGACTAAACTCTTCCTCTAGCTGTTCATCAACTTCAAGTTTTCCAATTCGTTTGTTATTATCTTTCTTTAAAACAATCTGGTTTCCAATCAATGCGTAAATCACTTTTGTTGTGCTAAACAACTCGTCCAAGGCCAATGACAACTTTTCTTCTTCTACATAACAAGAAACCTTTGCATCCATAGAAATAAAATCAGCACTATAAGAAAAACTCACTTCATATGTTGACGAAATTTCTCCTAATACATATCCCAACGGCGCCTTGTTATATTCAAGGCTCACCAATTGGTCTAAGTCTGTCGATTGAGCCGACAACCAGCTAAAAGGCAATACGCACATTAAGAAAAAGTAATGGAAGTTTTTCACGGTTAATCGTTATTATCGGCAGCCTTCTCCTGAGAGACGATAGCCAGTTGAGGTTTTTTCTAGTTTTAAATTGAGGCCATAAGCCATAGCATCTAAAATATCTTTTGCAACGGGGTTCTTTCGAGTTCCTGAAGTGAAAGTACATCGTTGAATCTCTGGTTTAGCATTGATGGTAATTCCAAAATATCGTTCCATATCATTTAGGATGGCAGACAATGGAAGGTTTTCTGCGAAAGCAAGCTCTCTTGTTCTCCAAGCATTCGCATTTGAAATCTTAGTCTCCACTTTACTTACTATTTGCTTTGGCTTATCAAATGATCCGGATTCTCCTGCCACTAATAAAATTCGATCGGTAGCCTTTGATTTATTTTCAAGCGCCACCTTTCCTGTTTCAACAGTTACTTCAACCGTTCCTTCGTTTGGATAAGCTCTTACGTTAAAGCTAGTTCCCAAAACCGTAGTTTTAGCATCGCCACTGATGATTTCGAATGGCTTTCCATCCATTTTCTTTACATCAAAAAACGCTTCACCTTTTAATGCTACAGTTCTTGGCGAGAATGACTCATCATAACTTAGGCTACTATTTTGGTTCAACCAAACGATACTTCCATCTGGGAGCATGACTTCCTTTCGTTCGTCTCCGATCGTTTGAGCAACTAGCATTTGGTTAGGGACTTCATCTCCTCCTTTATTTAAATACCAAAATGCAGCACCAAATACCAATAAGGCGATTGCTGCGATTCGAAGCAAAGGCGCCCATCTGTTAATAGAAACCACTTTTGCAGCAGGTTTCCCCACAGACTTATCAAGCTGTTGATGATTCGTTGCACCTGTATCAAATTGCTCAGAGCTGCTGCGGCTAGCTAATTTACCTCCTAATTTCATTTCCACTTTGTCCCAAGCATCTGCTGTGTTCACTTTTATTATAGGAGTGTGTTCTCCTGTGAAGGACCATAAACTGACCATTTCATCAAACAGTGCTTGATGCTCATTATCAGCTTCTACCCATGACATGAGTTCTTGTTCCTCTTTCGAGGAAAGGTCTCCTGCCAAATACTGGGCAATTATTTCTGTATGGTTCTTTTTATTCATTGTAATTAAATATCGCTATTTCTAAATACTGGACGCATCAAAGGTGCCTTCACCCCTATCTTTTTATGAATTTATTTTCATAAAAGCGTAATCAAACGCTGTCCAGAATAATATAATTGTAATAAATTGCTCTTTATCAATAAGTTAGACGCTAATCTAATGCATCAAAATTAAGACCAATAATGTGAGAAATTCCTTTAAACTTACCCTTAAAACCTTCAAAGCCTTGCCCATTTGATTTTCTACGGTTTTCACCGAAATATCCATTTTGCTGGCAATTTCTTTATAACTCAACTCTTCATAACGGCTCAATTTGAATACCGCTTGGCAACGTGGTGGTAACTGATTGATCGCTCCAGCTACTTTTTGCTGCATTTCACTTTCGTAAAGCTGTTCTTCAACTCCTTGATACAAACTAACCACAGGCATAGTCGCATCAATGCTTTCGCTTTGATGTTTTTTGTGTTTACGCATATGCGAAATCGCCTCGTTTATAGCAAAACGACGCAAATAAGCACCAAGAGATGAGGTAATGTTGAGTTGTTCCCGCTTTTCCCAAAGCTTTATAAATACATCCTGTGCTACATCTTCAGCAGTAGGACGATCCTTAAGCATACGGAATACGGTGTTGCAAACAGTTGGGTAGTAGGCATCGAAAAGCGTCTTCAAAGCAGATTGATCACCAGCTTTGAGTAAGGGTAATAAGTTGTCAAGTTGAGCTTTCGACATTTGTTGGTTAATACATTACTTGCTTTTAGTGAGCAAGCCATTGTTTTGGTTAAAGAAATATCTCAATTACAAGTATAGCGATAATAGCGATAAAGTTGGGAACGATAGCGCTAGAAATTGAATATGCGTTGCCTTGGAAGTAGATTGTAAACCAAGACGATCTCACAAGATGCGTTTGAATCAAAATCAAAATGGCAATCAAAATTTCCACTACTTAGCTTAGATTTTCCAAGTCAGCAATCACGAAAACTTTGTTTCTTCGCACTTACCAATCTTTAGGTCTTCGTAACGAGGGCCCTACTCTTGAGGGACATTCCCATTCCCACCTATCCTATCGGCTAGGCAAGTTCACATTCACATTCACATTCACATTCACATTCACATTCACATTCTATTACCTCCATCGGCTCAAACGACCATGGCCAAATCCTCCAAAGCGCAAGGTAATCGTACCTACTGCACCGTTGAGTTCATCTTTTCCGAACCCAGGAGTTGGCGAATCATAACCATTTACAAAACGGTAGCCTCCTGTAAATCCGATTTTAAAAAACTTGAAAACATTCAGCTCTATTCCTAATTCAGGAGTCACGACAAAGATAGACTCATCATAATCAGGGCCATTATCAAACTCAATATCAAGGGCCCCAGCTCCTAACTTTACAGAGGAGAATAAGTGTAATAACTTATAAGGACGGTAAGTATACCCCATCCAAAGCCCACCGTGTGCCAATTCAATACTTTCCAATTCTTCTTCGAATATGCTGGCAGTTATAGATCCCATACCATAGCCTCCGATAAAGAAATCGTTGATAATCAAACCCCCACCGCCGCCGCTGGAGACTTCTAGATCGTTTCCGATTTCACTATATTCAAAAAAAGGACCGCCAAAGGCACCTACTACTTTGACTTGATTAAACAACGTTTCTGTTTCATTAGGATCATCAAAGAAGGAATCTTCGCCCTTTTGGGCAAAAGCCCCTTGACTGTAATAAAACACTAGACAAATAATCAGTAATTTTTTCATGACTTTAGTTTTATGTAAATAAGGTTCTTTATTTTTTTAAATGAAAAGTATTTTGGAAAACCATTTATAAATCAAACTACTTAATTTCTGATTGCATTCAATAATCCTCTCAATTAAGCAGTTAATCATCTATATGCTTTTCTCTTACGGATACGGACTTTTTATCCAGTAAAACCTTTAATCTTTCTTGGTGGAATGCTATTGTTATTGGAGTGAATTTATTATTTTGCCAACCCAATTGAAAACGAGAAGGATTGATCCGTTTGTTCTATGTCTAGTTTCCCTCAAAACTTGACCTTGCAATAAGTCTAGAAAATACGTGACTTTTTCCTAAATTCGTCAGTCTTAATGGAGGTAGTTTTACTCAAAACTTCCTTTCAATGAGAGTTTACAAACAAAAATTGAGAAAACCGTACTTACAAAACAATTCTATTCTACTTTTCAGTATGGTATTCTCATGTATTAACTAACTTCTAAAACAGTAGTGTACATGTTCACGAAGAAACCAATTCCTTTACTAATTCTGATCTGGATGTTGCTCGTCGGAGCAGTCAATTATTTTGCTCCACCAGGATGCTGTGGAGGTGCCATTCCATCTTTACTCATCAGCGATGGTGCTAAAGCGGTTGGCTCCAGCGCAAACAACTTTCACTTTGGCCTAGGAGGTGCTGCACCAATGGCTATTGATGGTGTAAAAGGGGAAATGCAAAAAGTAGCAGATTACCTAAATGCTAACCCTGGCAAAAACCTAACTTTAAATGGCCTTTACAAAAGCGATGAAGCCAACGATTCAGGTTTTGGAAACCTTGGCCTTGGTAGAGCTGATGCCGTTAGAAAGTATCTTATTGGCTTAGGCGCACCTGCCGCTCAGTTACTCACAGGAGGCAGAGTCTTCGGTGGCCTAGACATAACGGACAACAAAGCATACAATGCAATCAGCTGGGATTTCTCAGATCGCCCAACAGGTATCTCATTCATTGACGGTGATAGCTATAGCAAGAATTTTGCTGATGACTTTGCTTTTGCAAAATCAGGTTACGAGTACAACACTCCTTTAAGCGAAGGCTTAACAACCACCATCAACCAAACTGCTGAATACCTAAAGAAGAGCGGTCGAAATATGACCATCACGGGTTATTATATGGACGGTGAAGAAAATACAGGTGTTTTTAATGACCTTGGTTTAGCAAGAGCTAATAATATCAAAAAAGCATTTACTGATCTTGGTGTTCCTTCTAAGCAATTAGATTTAGCTTCTGAAAAAAGAGCTATTGAATTTGGTGAAGGTGTAGCAAAAGGATTAGCGACCTATAGCTTTGGTGCTAAAAATAACGACCGATTGGCTGAAGTAGAAGCGAGACTACGTGCAAACCCGTTGAAGCTTTACTTCCAAACCGGTTCAGACAAACTTCGTTTGGATTCTGATCAACGTCAATACCTCACTGATCTGATTTACTACCTAGATAATAAAGAAGGTAGTTCAATTACTTCAACTGGACATACTGACAACAAAGGAAGTCGTTCTGGGAATACTCGTCTAGCTAGAAAGCGTGCGGAGTTCGTGAAGAATTACCTAAAAGGTAACAACATTAGCGAAAGCAAAATCAAGGTTGACTCAAAAGGACCTGATGCTCCTACGGCAAGCAACGACACGGAAGAAGGTCGTGCTAAAAACAGGCGTGTTGAAATAACTATCAACTAAACTTTTATATACAGCTTATCTATCAGATTCGATCTGATAGATAAGCTCCTTTTTTCAAACATTACATTTATCAAAAAAACAAAACTATATCTATTATGACGTGTTTTTTAAGCTCCCTACTAGTTGCCCTCGGTTCCCTAATCATAGGTGGAATTATCGGCTGGCTATTAAGAAGAGGTCGAATCACTGAATTGACCAACTCTCTATCTACACAAAAACAATCTTACCTTGGTTTAAAAGGAGAATACGATACTTCCGTTAACAGTCTTAACGGCCTTCAGTCTAGATACAATGATCTTGACGGAGAGGTTAATTCTTGGAAGATGAAATATAACGGTCTTGAATCTAAGCACAATGAGTTGCAAAGTTCATACAACAACCTACAAGCTGAATACGAAGCGCACACCAAAGGTTGTTCTTCTGAAATTGCAACATTAAAAGCTGACTCAGACAAATGGTCTACTCAATATGCAGAATTAGAAATGAAGTGGGATGCATCTCAGAAATACGTTAAAGATCTTGAATCTTACAAAGTAAAGATTACTAACGATTATGAGTCATATAAGAAAGATACTGATACGAAGTGGGCTACGATGAGTACTCAATTCAACGAACTAGAAACTAGCTACAACACAGTTGTTACTCAACACGAAGAAACAACGCTAAGCTTTGCAAACTTTAAGACTGAAAATGGTAACGCTAATGAAGAATGGGAAACAAAGTATAATACGCTTTACGACAAACTTCATGACAGTGAAAAGAATTACAAAAACTTGGAAGCGGAATACGCTGCATACAAACTAAGTTTCCAAAACCTAGAATCAGAGAAGCTACAAGCACAGTCTGCTTGGGACACGAAGTACAGCTTATTGATGACTCAGTTTAATGATGCTCAATCTCAGTTGAAGGTTAAGCCTGCTACCGTTGAAGTAATTAAAGAAATTGAGCGAACTGTGGAAGTGGAAGTAGTGAAGGAAGTAGAGAAGATCGTTGAGGTTGAAAAGCCAGTTGAGGTCATTAAAGAGGTAGAGGTAATCAAGGAAGTAGAGAAGATTGTTGAGGTTGAAAAACCAGTTGAAGTGATCAAGGAAGTGGAAGTGATCAAAGAGGTTGAGGTAATCAAAGAGGTTGAAGTGATCAAGGAAGTAGAAGTGATTAAGGAGGTCGAAGTAATCAAAGAGGTGGAGAAGATTGTTAACGTTGAGGTTCCTGTGGAAGTGATCAAGGAAGTTCAAGTAGAGGTAATCAAGGAAATCGAAGTAATCAAAGAAGTGGAGAAACCTGTTGAGGTAGAAGTAATCAAAGAGGTGGAGAAGATCGTAAACGTTGAAGTTCCTGTGGAAGTCATCAAGGAAGTTCAAGTAGAAGTGATTAAGGAAATCGAAATGGTTAAAGAAGTTGAAAAACCAGTTGAGATCGAAGTAATCAAAGAAGTGGAGGTGATTAAAGAAGTAGAAGTAATCAAAGAGGTAGAAGTTGAGGTCATCAAAGAAGTAGAAAAGATCGTAAACGTTGAGGTTCCTGTGGAAGTAATCAAAGAGGTAGAGGTGATCAAGGAAATTGAAGTCATCAAGGAAGTTGAGAAGCCTGTAGAAGTGGAAGTGATCAAAGAAGTAGAGAAGATCGTTACTGTTGAAAAGCCTGTAGAAGTGATCAAAGAGATTGAGATTGTGAAAGAGGTAGAAGTAGTGAGAGAAGTAGAAGTGATCAAGGAAGTGGAGAAGCCAGTTGAGGTCATCAAGGAAGTAGAAGTGATTAAAGAAGTGGAGGTCATCAAAGAAGTAGAAGTGATCAGAGAGGTGGAAGTTCCTGTAGAAGTAATCAAGATCAAAGAAGTAGAGATCATCAAAGAGGTGCCAATCGAAATCGTAAAAGAAGTAGAAGTTGTGAAGTCTATAGACTTTGATACACTACAGCAAATGATGATGGACATGGGTACGGTAGAAGTTTCTAGAACGATGAAGGAAACTGAATCTAAAGGAAAGGCGAAAGTCAAATCTTCTACATCAAGCTCAACTTCAAGCTCAACAAAAGCTGCTGCTGGATCAAAAGCTAAAGTAACTAAGATTAAGAAATCTGCAAGTAGCTCCAAGGCAAAAGCAAGTAGCAAAACGAAAGCAAGCGGAAAAGCTTCAGGTACTAAGAAAGTAACTAAGGTAAAAGCTACCGGAAGTGGTAAAAAAGTAAAAGCTGCCGGTACTAGAAAGAAAGATGATCTGAAAAAAGTAGAAGGTATCGGTCCAAAGATCGAACAACTCCTACACGCTGCTAAGATTACAACGTTTAAGAAATTAGCTGAAACTAAAGTCGGTGTTCTAAGAGACATCCTTTCTAAAGCTGGACCAAGATTCTCAATGCACGATCCTGGAACATGGGCGCGCCAATCAAACATGGCTGCTAAAGGTCAATGGGATAAGCTTAAGAAATGGCAAGATGAACTTGACGGCGGTAAAAAATAATTAACTCCCGAAAAGGTCAGTATTCAAACCTACTGACCTTTTCTTTTTATACAACTCTCCTCTAAATAGGAAAATTAAACATTCAATTTTAACTATTAACAATTATGAAAAAAACTAAGTTAACTGGAAAGCGTAAAGCAACTAGCAAACGCAAACCGACTACTAAAGCTAAATCAACTAGCAAAAAAAATGCAGGTAAAAAAGCGACAAGCAAAAAATCTGCAGCAAAAAAAACGGCTACTAAAGCTAAATCAATTTCAAAAACGGCTTCAACTACTGGACGTATTGAAAAGTCTAAGTTAATCGCAAAAATTGCGAAAAAAGCTAAAATATCTACTAGCAAAGCAACTGCTGCTTACGAATGTGTTCTTCTGGAAACTCCAGCTTGGAAAAAGCAAGCAGTAAAAGCGGTTAAAGTAACGGAGCAAAAGGCTGTAGCTGTTGCTGGAAAAACAAACATAAAGAATGTTGAAGTAAAAGTTGAAAAAGCTGTTAAAGCAACCAACACTGTAGAGAAAGTAAAAGTAGTAGAAGTAATAAAGGAAGTACCTGTTGAAGTAATCAAGAAAGTTGTTGACGTGAAAATTGTCAACGTTGTAAAAGAGGTACCTGTAAAAGTAATAGTAGAAAAAATTAAGAAAGTAGAAGTAATCAAAGAAGTTCCTGTTGAAGTAATCAAGGAAGTTACTTTGGTAAGAGAAGTAGAAGTAGTAAAGAAAGTTGAGGTAATCAAGAAAGTACCTGTTGAAGTAATCAAGAAGGTAGAAGTGATCAAGAAAGTTGTTGACCAAAAAGCGGTTGACGCTTGGAAGAAAAAATACGCTGCTCTTGAAAAACAACTAAAAGCTGCTAACGATTGGAAGAAGAAATATGCTTCTCTTGAAAAAGACTACAAGTCTGTTTCTAAGAAATTAGCTGCTAAGCCAAAGGTGGTTACTAAAGTAGTTACCAAAGAAATCATCAAGGAAGTTCCAATTGAAATCATCAAAGAAGTAGAAGTTGTAAAGTCTATCGACATGGACGTGTTGAAGAAGATGATGACTAAGATGGGAACTGTTCAAGTTTCTAGAAAAGTAACTGGTGAAACAAGAACAGAAAAAGATGCTAAAGTTGTATCTAGAAGAGAAATTAAAGAAGGTGAAGAAAGAACTGTTGTAAAGTCTTCATCAAAGTCTTCTAAATCAAGCAAGTCAAAAGGTAAAGCGAAAAAATCTTCTAAGAAATCTTCTTCTAAAAAAGATGACTTGAAGAAAGTAGAAGGTATCGGTCCAAAGATCGAACAACTACTAAACGCCGCTAACATCCACACTTGGGCTAAGCTTTCTAAAACGAAATCATCTATCATTAGCAAGATTCTTTCTAAAGCTGGACCTCGTTTCCAGATGCACGATCCTGCTACTTGGCCTAAGCAAGCTGAAATGGCTGCTAAAGGACAATGGGATAAACTTCAAAAGTGGCAAGATGACCACATTGGAGGTAAGAAAAAATAATATACTCTAAGAGTTTTGGGATACGTAAACGAGCGTTTACGTATCCCTTTTTTAGAAGTTGTTTAGAAACTTGTCTGGCTGACTAGGCGGGTTCCAAAAATACATCCGAAAGTCTTTTCAAATACTCAAACAACTTCTTCTTACTCAAGCCCAGACACTTATTCCTACCAATTTTTTAAAACCTTAATACTAAAAAAAAGAGCATGATCATTCAAAAAGAATCAACCTTAAACCTAGCCATCCCTGATGGAGAAAAAAATGGATTGTCTAACAAAATGATGGTACACACTTCAGCAAAAGGTGTTTCTGCCGTTAGCGTACACGTAGACATTACACACTCTTGGCCAGAAGATTTAGTTATTCAACTAACTGCTCCTACTGGACAAAAAACAACCTTACTAAACAAAGGTGAAGCACACGGAAAAGGAGTCAATAGAACGTTTAGTGGTGAGGTAATGAACAACCTTCTCGGTGGAGATGCTACTGGTACTTGGGACCTAAAAGTAACAGACTTCTCTAAAGGTGGAAAAGGAACTCTCAACAACTGGTCACTAAAAGTTGACTGCGCAGGCGGTGGACGTGGATCAGAAGTTTTTATCAATCCTAACAAAGACAAAGGAATCAAAAGTACACAGCTTTGCCGTTTCAACGGTAGTGTAACTGACATCTCTGCTAGCGTTGATATCACACACTATAGCATTCGCCAATTAGAAGTAAGCCTGATTGCTCCTTCTGGAAAATCTGTTATCCTACACAGCGGAACTGGTGGAGACCAAGGCCGTCTTCAAAAGTCTTATGGTACAGATGTACTAGGTGAACTAATCGGTGAAAAAACCAACGGTCAGTGGAAACTTAGCGTAAAAGATATGAAAGGTCACCCAAGCGGTCAACTTAACCACTGGAAAGTAAACCTGAAGTACCGTGCAGTTGATAACCTTAAAGTAGTGGAAGGAATCGGCCCTAAGATTGAAAGCCTACTCAACGATGCTGGCATTTACTCTTTTGCTCGATTAGCTGCTTCAAGCCCTGCTTATATCAAACAAATACTTGCTGCTGCTGGCGATCGATTCACGATGCACAACCCAGCAACTTGGCCACAACAAGCTGACATGGCGGACAAAGGTCAAATGGATAAACTTAAAAAATGGCAAGATGAGCTAGATGGCGGCAAAGTCGCATCTTAATTTGCTATCAAAACCAACTATAATACGAAAGCCTGCTTATCTCTAAGCGGGCTTTTTTTT
>CALGLS010000265.1 GCA_937959375.1 uncultured Saprospiraceae bacterium | reverse complement strand
GCTGACATGGCGGACAAAGGTCAAATGGATAAACTTAAAAAATGGCAAGATGAGCTAGATGGCGGCAAAGTCGCATCTTAATTTGCTATCAAAACCAACTATAATACGAAAGCCTGCTTATCTCTAAGCGGGCTTTTTTTTTGTCATATAACAGAGGAATTTGAATTTAAATTAGAATGCGAATTAGAATTAGAATTAGAATTAGAATTAGAACCTGTCTGGCCGCCAGGCAAGATTAGAATGGCCTTCTAACGTGTTTGAATGAGAATGTGAATATTCTTCTAACGCGATGCTACGACTGAGTGAAAATTGAAATTGAGTTTAAAACTCCCCTAAGCCCCACGCAAAACATCAATAGCCTGACGCGCAACTCCCGCCTTCCAAGGGTGCCCACTACTAGTCAACAAAGCGAGTAAACTATTATTACCATAAATATTTGCTTGCATATTTAGATCTGCATCAAAATCGATCATTAGTTTGAGGACTGCTACTAAATTTTGTGGGACTACTTGACGCCAAAGTTCGACACCGTTAGATCCAAGGTAGTGAATCAGCCCCGCTCCGTGACCGTATTGAGAGCGCATTCGAAGGAGGTCTGGGTTCTGAACTAGCGTCGCTTTCAGCAAGGCCAAATCACCAGAAAGTAAATCATCTACACACTTTTCGAATTGAATATTGAATACCGTGTTTTGCTGTGCTTCTACTTCTTTCCAATTTTTAAACCCGTATTCTCTAGCGATAACCAATAGTATATCCTCTAGTTCAATCTCTGAGCTGAGAATGAAGTCTGCATCTTTACCAATAAAATCAGGATGGTAATTACTAATCTCTATTGTAGTGGCTGGATTTCCAATACGGAAGTTTTCATATAGATTATTTGCGTAAGCACTAAGTTCCTCGTAGACAGAGGAGTACTCCAATCTATTCTCAAGAATGGACATATGCATACGAATCACTTTAGCGATAGACTCGTCAATATAAATGGATTGGTCGTTCAAGGATTACAAGTTAATTTTTGTGATATTTCTTGGGACTATAGGTAACTGCTGTAATTACTTAGAGGCTAAACTAGTAAAGTATTTTTACACGCATTCATTTGCACCTTCTTTTTTACAATCAATTGTGATTAAAGGTTAATTTTAGAGAAAAACCTGTAGTTTAAAATAACTTAACAGTGAATCAATTAAACGATTTCTAGTAGCTAAGCAAGTATTACTAGTTCTGCATAGAATTTTTATCTTTGTTTTATGTCAATCATTTCTTCTATTCGTAATTATTTGCATCAACCGCAGGCTGAGAGCTTTGGTGGAAAAGAGGCCTTCCGAACAGGCTTTTTTATTTCATTGGCCGTTGCTTTTGTGGTGTATTTGGTCAATATAAGGAATGCTCCTTTTGGCGAATTAGAGAAGGTACTTTATAGTTTGCTATTTGGTCTGATCACCTTAGTGATTGCAACAGCGAATGATTTGGTTCTTCCTAAACTTTTTCCTGTTTGGTTTGAAGAAAAAGGTTGGACGATAGGAAAATCTTTACTTTGGATTAGTTGGAACTTTCTGAGTATTGCTTTTGCCAACATGTTTTTTATGATTCAGATGGGTTGGATGAGTAGCTCATTACCCAACTTTGTAGAAATTCTTTTTACAACTTTTTTAGTTGGAATTATTCCGATTGTCATCGTAAAACTTTGGGATCATAATCGCTTGCTTCAAACTCGACTAAAGGAAGCTTCTCAAATAAACCAAGGATTGCATGAACGTCAAGTTATTCCTCCTCCAGTTGATGAACAGATTTCTGTTATTTCCAATCAAAAGACGGTTTTGGTTCCAGTTAATCAAATCATCTTTGCTACCTCTGAGCGCAATTATGTTCGCTTTGAACTGGATAATGGAGAGCAGCTCTTGGTCCGCTCAACCATCAAACGCATTGAAGAATTGCTAGCTCCTTATAATTATGTGCTTCGTTGCCATCGAGCTTTCATTGTCAACACCAAAAAGGTGAACACGGTAGATGGAAATGCCCAAGGACTTCGTTTACACTTGGAAGGATATTCAGAATATGTGCCTGTTTCTCGAAGCTATATTCCGAGCGTTAGAGGCGCATTTTAAGCGTATATTCAATAAACGGTGCCTCTACCTTTCCTCAATTCAAATTCTAAAGGAAACCTCCTACTCAGTCGCCATCGAGTGAATATTCTAGATCTACTCATTTCCCATTTCTAGCTCAAAACGCCTTGCTATTCGTCCCTTACACCCACCATGCGTCCCTTTTGCTTGTCAACTATCCCTTTCCTTGCCCTATATCCCTGTTTTTTGACTACGATTTCCCACTTACTTATGTTTGTGATGTGGAGTTAATTAAGGTATTGGAAGTTCGCTCAATTGTGAAATACTTACCAACGAAGCTAGTTTAACTTCAGATTTGTTTAACAGCTTTAAAAAAGAAAAAATGGAAAGTTTACAGAGTCTTAGTTTACACAGCGTATTTCTTGCCAGTCATATTGGAGCGGGTGTTTTGGCACTCATTTCAGGTATTTTACCGATCATCACTTTCAAAGGAGGAAAATTACATCGCCTGAGTGGGAAACTTTTCTTCTGGAGTATGTTCTGGTTGTTCTTCACTTCAGTTTTATCGTTTTTCTTTTTTCGTGGTACCTTCTTTCTCTTGGTCATTGGTGTGTTTAGTTTTCATGTTTGCTTTACAGGATATAGAGTTCTTTACAGAAAAAAGCCTGGTCAAGAGACTTGGTTGGATTGGACTGGCGCAATAGCAACATTGGTTGCAGGAATTGGAATTGAATTATATGCCGTTTGGTTGTTCCAAAAGTATGGATTGGGGCCAATGACGATATTGAGTATTGTTTTTGGAATTTTCACCATCTCCAATGCACTTTCAGATATCAAGATGTTTAGAATGAAACATGTTGATGATAAGATGTGGTGGTTTTACCATCATATGAGTGCGATGTGTGGTGCTGTTATTGCAGCCTATACTGCCTTTTTGGTTAATGCTGTGGGTCCTTTGGTTCATGACATGCCGATGGGTTGGATGATTTGGTTGTTGCCTGCGATTATTGGTGCGCCGGGTATTTCGTTTTGGAAACGATATTATATGAAGAAGTTTAATGCTGGTGGTAAAAAGCGGATGCCTGCTCCTTCTGAATTAGGTGTTTAGTCGTTTTGTTATTGGCTTGTTTTATAAACTTGGCTTTTGCGATAAACAGACTCCTAATCTTTTTGCTGTATTTAGCATGACGATACTATGCGCTTTAGGAGATAAAAATGGAGTTGGAAAAATTGGTTGGAGGAGGACTAACGAATTCGGTGCGATGCACCTTTCAGGGATGCTTGGATATTTTGATTTCACAAACGGCAGCGGTGCGATGCACCTTGATAGTAGCCTTGTAGTTTTGGTCGTTAGTAGGTGGTTGATGGACTTTACAGGCCGACCAGCAATTGATTTTTACGTTCGAAAAAGGAACTAAATGTAAAATGTAAAACCGCAAAATTTCAAACCTGTCGAGCCGCCAGGTTTAAAAAAAAGAATATAGAGATAGGATCAAATATTCAGACATATTGCATTCTTGGTCGGCCTGTTTAGTAGGTCCGCTAGTAATGCCGAGGCATTTTTAATTTCAAACTCAATTTCATTTTTTACAGAGAATGTGTTAGCGTGACTTGGAAATGAAATTGAGTACGAAGTTGTAAGGATCAAATAAAAAACATGAGTCATCCCATAAGTAAGGTGTGTACATGGTCAAGCTTGTCATCTCGAACGAACCTGCCTACTCGGCGCAGCTAGGTAGAGTCGAGGGATAAAAGCTTTTGACATACAGGTATTTCGAGCATAGCTAAGGTTTGTCATTCTGTGCGTAGCCGAAGAATACCTCTGCTTGGAGATGGATTTCTCGGCTACGCTCGAAATTGAAAACACTCGGTTATTGTATCCCTCGACTCCTTCGTCGCTCGGGATGACAATTTAAAACGTTCAACTCTAATATGTGTTAGACTCCTTCCCTTCCACTGTACTTAGAACAGACTCTACTCTGCAGCATAAGATGGTTTTACGTCTATACGTTACTATAGGGTGATTCATTGTTTTGCAAAAAGCATAATTTTAAAATCTATTGGGTGATCACCACTTTTCGCGCTAAGCGCTTCTTCCCTATTTCTACAATTAAAATATAGGTTCCATCTGCTACACCTCTGATGTCAACTGGTAAGTCGATTCGTTGGTTTCGATCAGGAGAATAACTCGCTATATTTTGCCCTAGCAAATTAAATACGTTTACTTCGGGTTTCATCACTTCGTCAAATTCCATTAGTACATTGAACAAACCAGAAGATGGATTTGGACGAATATCAAAACTTATTAGTTCTTCGATATCGTTGACCGAAACAGGAATAGTAACCTCTACTTCTGCTTCAGTGGTACAACCATTTGCATCCGTAATGGTAACCAAATAGATACCCAGTTCTAAATCAGTGACAGTGGCTGTTTGATGACCAGTTAACCATTGATAAGTATACGGAGAAACACCACCTGAAGGTTGAGCGGAAGCAGTACCATCATCCTCATTAAATACTGGTGTAGAAGTCATGTTAGCTTGTAACAAATCTGGCTCGCCTACTGTAATCGTAATTCCGAAGTTACAACCATTTGCATCGGAAACGAGTAGTGTATAATTACCTGGAGCTAGGTCATATAAGTCTTCTGTTGTCTCTCCATTTGACCAAGTTGTTGTGTATGGTTCAGCAGCAGTGATAATTGACAGATCGATTTGCCCATTCGTATCACCATAACAAGAAACTGCATCCACCTCATAATCTAAGTTAATTCCAGGTGCTGGATCAACAAAAACTGAGTTCTCATTGGTACAACCAAAATCATCGGTCACTGTAACACTGTAAGTTCCTTGTGGGTTTTGCGAAATAGATTGCGTTGTTTCGCCAGTTGACCATAGATAAGTATAGGTTCCTGAACCACCAATCGGTGCAGCAACAATGGTAGCACCACCAGAAACACAGTCATCGCTTGTTCCAAGCGTGATCGCCACTTCTGCATAGACATTTACCGTTGCGGTATGAATACTATCGCAACCGTTATATCCATCATAGGTATTTTCTACTATTGCAGTTTGAAAATATTGAGATCCCATAAACTCACCTCCATAACACAGTTGAACCGTTTCGGAAGTCATAGATACTGTTCCAGAAGAAACACTTACTTCGTCAGTACCTGTACAGCCCGTACCATCTGAAACAGTAACGGTGTATACTCCAGCATTTGAAACTTCAATTGCTGCTGTTTGTTCTCCGTTTGACCATTCATAAGTTGAATAATTGCCTGAGGCTAGCAAGGTACCAAAAGTTCCTTCACATATAGATAGGTTTCCAGTTATCTCTGTTTCCAAACCATCTGTCTCTTCAATGATAACTTCCGACTCGCCCGTACAACCAGAGTTGTCAGTCACCATTACCGTATAAGTACCTGGTGTGTTTACATCAATAGACTGCGTTGTCTCGCCAGTTGACCATAAATATTCAACGTAAGTTCCGGCATCTAAGTTGGTTGAAAAACCTGTACAGAACACTGTTGATCCTTCAATATTAGGAGCCAAGAAATCTACTTCATCTACATCAATTTCAACATATCCGTCGCAGCCAGTGGAGTTGTAAAC
>CALGLS010000264.1 GCA_937959375.1 uncultured Saprospiraceae bacterium | reverse complement strand
AACTCCTCTTTGTAAAAAAGGTAAGTAACCAAGCTGCGTTTGGATTGATTGGTGATTTGTATGTTTTTCACAACCTTTTTGATGTCATCTTCTGATTGAGCAGTAGAGGCCATCGGAATATAAGGACTTAGATATTCTCGCTGATTTTCAATGAGGTTGAAAATAGCCGGAGCGAAGGTCATGCGAGGCAGGTAAAGTTTTATGTCGTCGTTGACTTTTAAATAGTCCGCTTTCATTGGGTGAAATTATTTTGTAAAGTTACGGCTATCTCCCATCAGATTAAGAATTAATTGAGTAATAAGATTGAATTAATATTAAATAAATAAAATTGTGATTTCATCGAATATCGCATAAATACATATTTAGATAAGATCTAACTTGTAAGTATTAAGAACGAAGACCTTTTAAATAACTTCGACTAAAAATTTAATGGTGTATGAAAAATATATGGCTCCTTTTTATAAGTATTTATCTTTCAAGTCTATTTGGTAATATTTTAGTTGCTCAAAGACCTCTCAATAATATAAGTATAAATTTTCTAGGGAATAGTCCTGTCGTCTCCATGAACTATGAACGAATCTTTCCAGTCAATAACTTCTTTATCTTTGCCACCGGATTAGGAATAGGCTTAAACTCTACATTTCATAAGTCAACGTCAACCTTAACGACACCTTATCACCTCACAGGTAATATTGGTAAAGGGGTATACTTTTTTGAATTTGGATTAACTGGTGGCGTAGGTTATCAAGAAGGTGAAAGTCAAAATGGCACTATTATGTCTCCAATATTGGGGTATAGATATCAACCAATAAAACGAAGAACAGCGAACTTTAGAATCTACACGACGTATTCTAAAGCTTTCTCAATAAAAAAAAGCGATCTCTGGTTTGGATGTAGTTTTGGAGCATTATTCTAACTGTTTACTATTTGAATTTTTAATAGTTAAGTAAAATCCCGAATTTTGATGATTCAAAATTCGGGATTGCTATATTTGCCAGCACAGTCTAAGAAGTCAAAGTCTTTTGGTGTCAAACAATAACCTTCAAATCAAATCAATGGAAGAAATATCCGCATTAGATCTCATACTCCGAACCGCTTTGGGACTAGGCATCACCCAATGGATGGCTTTTATCTTCAGCATCATCTACGTTGTATTAGCAGCCAATGAAAATATCTGGTGTTGGCCTTTCGGAATTATTTCTGTAATCCTTGCTTTCATTGTTTATGTAGACCCGGAGGTGCGCCTTTATTCAGATGCGGTTTTACAGGTCTTTTATGTCGTCATGTCAGTTTATGGATGGTGGAATTGGCGTCAATCACGAAATCAAGACTTGGAACCAAAGGAATTTGACAATCTAGGAGCCGATGCCTCAGGGGCTTTGACCATTACTCAGTGGTCTACTCAAAAGCACTTTATAGCTTTTGGGATAGGAGTGGGCTTGGCGCTAGTTGCCGGTTGGGCTTGGACCTTGACGGGTGCCGCGTTACCATTTATAGATGCGTTCACTACTGCCTTCTCCGTTATCGCTACCATTATGGTGGCCCAAAAAGTATTAGAAAACTGGCTCTATTGGATCGTAATAGACTTTGCTTGTATCTTCATTTATGCTCATAGAGGTATTTACCTCTTTTCACTTCTATTTTTCATTTATATGGTAATCGCTGTTTTTGGCTATATCAGTTGGAAAAGGAAGTACGCTTTACAACTAGCAAATAATGGCTAGTATAGTGTTTGATTTGAAACCGAACTTATTCATACTTTTGACGTAAACAAAGAGGCGTAGGAAGGTTCTTATCTAGAAAGAATCTAAATAACTTTTCCCTTGTAATAAAACTAAGTAAGGCAGAAAAAATAAGCGAAAGCTTTATATCTTTGCCGTGATTTTCCGAAAGGTATTATAATGCAAAAAATGGCCTCACAAGAGATTCACTTACAGTCTTTTACGTAAGTGCAAGATCTTAAATACGTAGCTATTTTATGAAATTGATCACAATACACATTTATCAATGATAAAAGGAACGACCAAATCGACATTTTTACTGCTAGCTTTTCTAACTTTTTCTCTCAATGCTTCTGCTCAGGCCTCTTCTGGTGCATCCAACTACCTGTTGTATGGTTTGGTTGGTGCCATCGGATTGTTGCTCTTGATTGCCATATTAATGGTAGCTGAGAACATGCTGCATATTGAAGCAAAACAGATGGGCGTAGACAAGTCTGGTGCTAATTACTCTATTTTCCCAAACAGAGACGAAATCTACAAGGGAAAATCAGGTAGCCTTCCTACCGGTTCATCTGTAACCGCTCTGAAGCGTGGCCATGACATTAAGTTAGCCGGAGCAGCTGAAAAGGTAGTAGATGCCGCTACTGCAGGTACTACTTTCGCTTTACAACCACAAAATTTTGTAGGTATCTCCCCAATTCCTAAAGTTACTGTTGAAAAAGGTAACGAAGTGAAAGCTGGTGATCCACTATTTTTTGACAAAAAGAACCCATCTGTTATCTACTGTTCTCCGGTAAGTGGAGAGGTAATGGAGGTTCGTCGTGGTGAAAAGCGCTCTATTAAAGAAATTGTTATCCTTGCAGATAAGGAAATGCAGTATCGTACTTATGATTTGCCAGATTTGGCAACTTGCAAGCGCGAAGACTTAGTTGAATTTCTACTAGGATCGGGTGTTTGGCCAATGATTCGCCAACGCCCTTTCGATATGGTGGCAGATTTTAATATCATTCCTTCAAAAATATTCATCTCAACCTTTGATACTGCTCCACTGGCTCCTGACAATAGCTTTATTGTTGAAGGACAAGGTGCTGCTTTCCAAAAAGGTTTGGATGTTTTAAATAAGTTAGGTACCAAGGTACATTTAGGAGTAAGCGCTACTGGTGCTTCTTCTGCATTTACTGGTGCTCAAGGAGTTGAAATCAACTACTTCTCTGGACCACACCCAGTTGGTAACGTTGGTGTACAAATGCACCACACTAGTCCAATCGATGTTAAAGATCCAGCATGGGTACTTGGTGTACAAGAAGTTTTGACAATTGGAAAATTATTTACGGAAGGTAAATTTGATGCGTCTCGTATTGTTGCACTAACAGGTGACGAACTAGAAACTCCAAAATATGTACGCACTTATCAAGGAGCTAATGTTGGCGAATTGGTAAAAGGAAACTTGAAAAATGATGGTGCTCGTCTTGTTGCTGGTGATGTACTAAGTGGTAAGCAAGTTGCTGCTGATGGTTTCTTAAACTTCTTCGATGACCAGTTAACAACTCTTGAAGAAGGAAATGAATATGAAATGTTCGGTTGGTTGTTGCCACTATCGCCACGACCATCTGTTTCCAAAACATATCCTAACTTTTTATTCCCTGACTTGAAGTTCAAAGCGAATACCAACACACACGGTGAAAAGCGCGCCTTTGTTGTAACAGGCCAGTACGAAAAAGTATTGCCAATGGATATTTTACCACAACATCTGATGAAGGCGATTTTGGTAAATGACTTTGAGCGTATGGAAGGTTTGGGTATTTACGAATTGAGTGAAGAGGATATTGCACTTTGTGAATTCGTTTGTACCTCAAAGCAACCTTTGCAAAAGATTTTGCGCGAAGGATTGGAAACAATGCGTGAGCAAGCGTAACAAGTCAAAGTTTCAATTGCAGTTTCAATGGCAATGATGCACGCGACTTTTAGAATTGAAATATAATAACGTTAGTAATTTTTCTATAATAATAACGAGATAATGGGTTTACTTGATTTTGTAAAAAAAATAGAACCAGACAAAAAGAAATCGCCGTTCCTACACACGCTGTATGATGGCTTCTTTACTTTTTTGTATTCACCTGACAGTGTAACCAAAGGTGGTGTTCACATCCGTGATGGTATGGATTTGAAACGTACGATGGTTATCGTTGTATTAGCTATGCAGCTGTGTTACTTATTCGGATCATTCAATATTGGTCACCAACACTTTGCAGCTACCGGACAGTACACTGCTTTCTTGGATGGTTTTCATCTAAAACTAATTTACGGTCTGATCCAATTGATTCCAATTTTCGTAGTAACGCATGTCGTTGGTTTGGGAATCGAATTTTGGTATGCAGCTAAAAAAGGACACGCCATAGAGGAAGGCTTTCTAGTCTCCGGTGCATTGATTCCTTTGATTATGCCACCAGACATTCCATTACTATGGTTAGCATTTGCAGTTGCATTTGGTGTAATCATTGGTAAGGAAGCATTTGGTGGTACCGGTATGAATATCTTAAACGTAGCTTTATTGTCACGTGTATTTATCTTCTTTGCCTATCCAACTACGATCTCAGGTGATGAGGTTTGGGTAGCTGGTTTAGCTGAAAGCGGTGATACATTAGCAACGACATATAATTGGTTTCACACGGGATTATTCAATGGTATATTTGACTGGTTGGGTTGGGATACTTTCCAAGCTGGAATGCCGGTGGTAGATGGATACTCTGGAGCAACTCCGATGGCTTTGGCTTTCAAAGAAGGATGGGGTGCAGTTACAGAGACTTACTCTACGACTCAAATGTTCTGGGGAGCAATTCCTGGTTCTATTGGAGAGACTTGTAAGCCATTTATTCTTATCGGTGCAGCGATCTTAATTATAACGGGAATCGCTTCTTGGAGAATCATGTTGAGTATGTTGATTGGTGCAATTACCTGCGCTTGGTTGTTTAACCAATGGGGTGTTACTCCTTTCATGGAAGTGCCATGGATGTACCAATTCTATATGGGATCATTCTTCTTTGCAATGGCCTTTATGGCAACAGATCCAGTAACCGCATCATCTACCACTACAGGTAAATGGATCTACGGTTTCTTTATCGGTTTTATAGGAATGATTGTTCGTGTCATCAACCCTGCATATCCGGAAGGATGGATGTTGGCAATTTTATTTATGAATGTATTTGCACCACTTATCGATCATTATGTAATTGAGTCTAACATGGGACGTCGTGCAAGACGAGTAAAAGAATCAGCAGGTGCAGTACCAGTTACGCCAGTTGCTGAAGCAGTTGCAGAACATTAATTCGATTAATCTAAAAAATACTTAATTGTGTATACTACAAAATATATTTTCGGATTCGTATTCATTATGACCTCTTTGGTAGCCCTCGTTCTTTCAGGCCTATTTATGGGATGGAAAGATCAGTCAGCGATCAATGAATCAATTTTCAATAAGCGAGCTATCCTTGGAGCAGTAAATGATCACCTAGGTGGTAAAGATGCTCAGACCATGGGAGATGAAGAAGTGAATGCTTTCTTTGACAAAAATGTGAAGCAAATTGCTCTAGACATGAGTGGTACAGAGCTTAAAGCTGATGATGTAATCAAGGCTGGTTACAAAGGTGGAAAAGCAGAGCATATTGACATGGCTAAAGAAAAGAAAAAAGATGAGGCGGAACGCATCATACCTTTATATATCTTCGATGCTGGTCAAGAGGAATTCTACATTGTTACTGTTATTGGTAATGGTCTTTGGGACAACATATGGGGCAACATTGCTTTGAAAAGTGATATGAGCACCATCGTTGGTACTTCTTTTGATCATGCAGGTGAGACGCCAGGTCTTGGTGCTGAGATTAAAGATAACCCAACTTTTCCTGCGCGATTTAAAGGAAAGAAAATTTATAACGAAGCTGGAGAATATGTATCTGTTGCATTAGTGAAAACTGGTGCAAAGGCAGATGATCCACACGGAGTAGATGGAATTTCTGGAGCTACAGTTACCGCTGTAGGAGTAGAGGAAATGCTGAAGCGTGGTGTTAAATACTACGAGCCTTATTTTAATTCAATTAAAACGACTAAAAAATCTGGGGTAAGAAATTAAGAAGCTAGAAGACGGGAGACCGAAGACGGAAGTGCTTTCTAACGTGAGGCTCCGCATTCGAGTGAAACTTCTGTCTTCGGTCTTCCGTCTTCCGACTTATAAAAATAAAATATCATGGCAGAAACATTAGAAAAAAATGTGGTTGAACCAAAAGAGCCGCTTTTCGGAAAAGTAGAGAAAAAGCTTTTGAAGGATCCTTTGAATGATAACAACCCGATTACCGTACAGGTACTTGGTGTTTGTTCTGCACTAGCAGTTACCTCTATGGTGTATCCTTCATTCGTAATGGCAGTAGCGGTAGTATTTGTTTGTGGCTTCTCAAGTTTGCTTACCTCTTTGGTAAGAAACAAGATACCACCACAGGTGCGTATGATTGTTCAGCTAGTAATTATTGCTACGCTAGTAACAATAGTAGAGTTGACACTAAAAAGATTTCAATATCCAATCTACCGTCAATTGACTGTATACATTGGACTGATCATTACCAACTGTATTGTAATGGGACGTTTGGAAGCATTTGCTATGGCGAACAAACCTTGGCGTTCTTTTGTAGATGGTATCGGTAACGGATTAGGTTACGGAGCTATCTTGTTAATCGTAGCCGTTATCCGTGAGATATTCGGTAAAGGATCTCTATTTGCTGGTAGCCCACTTGAAATGAAATTAATTGGTACTACGCCAGACTATTTCATCAATACTATGGCAGAAGGCTCATGGTTTGGATGGTATGCAAATAACAACTTGATGGTACTTCCAGCAGCAGCAATGTTTATCATTGGTGTATTGATTTGGATTCAGCGTAGCTACAATCCGAAATTGGTGGATATATCTTAATTAATTGTTTTAAGAACTTCAATTAGAAAACAACTATTCAAAATAGTTTAAATAAATTAAAATGGATTTTTTCAATATTTTCATAAAAGCAGCCTTCATTGAAAACTTGGTATTAGCATATTTCCTAGGAATGTGTTCTTACTTGGCTGTATCCAAAACGGTAAAGACTGCCTTTGGTCTTGGATTGGCAGTAATCTTTGTATTAGCGATCACGATGCCAATCAACTGGATAATTTCTAATAAGATTTTGAGTGAGAACGGAATACTAGGAATTGACCTAACCTTCCTGCGTTTCATACTCTTTATTGCAGTTATCGCATCTATGGTACAATTGGTAGAGATGATCATTGAGAAAGTTTCTCCTTCTTTATATAACTCACTAGGTATCTTCTTACCACTGATTACAGTAAACTGTGCAATCCTTGGTGGTTCACTATTTATGGTAGCGAGAGATTACAACTTTAGTGATTCAGTTGCCTTTGGATTAGGTGGAGGATTTGGCTGGTTTTTAGCTATTATAGCTATTGCAGCTATTCGTGAAAAGATTCGCTATTCAGATGTACCACCAGCATTGCGTGGTTTAGGAATGGCTTTTATTTTAACTGGTCTGATGGGAATCGCCTTCATGAGTTTGATGGGGATTGATCCAGCTGCACTTGGTAAATAGAACTTGTTTAATTTAGTTTCAAAAGTAAAACTAAAAAGCGTTTAACTTGTTTGAAACTTAAGAAGAATAGGACAATTAAATTGTTCAAGAATTTAAATTAAAAAATTCAAAACTCTAAAATATGGTACTTTTAGCTGGTATGGGCTCAACCATTTTATTTTCTGTCATAGTATTTAGTTTAATCATCATGTTGTTATCCTTCATGTTGATCATGGCTAGAAAGAAATTGGTGCCTCAAGGTGATGTGAAAATTATTGTAAACGGAGATACAGAAAATCCAATGTTGGTGAAGCCAGGAGATACTCTTTTGACGGCACTTTCTGGAAAGAATATCTTTTTACCATCTGCTTGTGGTGGTGGTGGAACCTGTGCGATGTGCGAGTGCCATGTTGATGCTGGAGGAGGTGATGTATTACCTACCGAAATGAATCACCTGACGCGAAAAGAAGCTGCTGAAAATAAGCGTTTGGCTTGTCAGGTAAAAGTACGTGGAGATATGGAAGTTCGTATTCCAGAAGAAATCTTCGGTATTAAGAAGTGGGAATGCGAGGTAGTTTCAAACTACAACGTTGCTACATTCATTAAAGAATTTATCGTGAAGTTGCCAGATGGTGAAACACTTGATTTCGAATCAGGTGGATACGTACAAATTGATGTACCAAAGATTCACGTAAAATATAAAGACATGGACATCCGTCCTCGTCCAGGAGATCCAGAGGGAGATGAAAAATATCAATCTGAATGGGATAAGTTCAACTTATGGCCATTAGAAATGAAGAACGATGAAGAAGTGTTCCGTGCATACTCCATGGCGAATCACCCTGCAGAAGGAAACATCGTTCAGTTGAACATTCGTATTGCTACGCCACCATGGGATAGAGGTGCGAATTCATGGATGCCTGTTAACCCAGGTGTTTGTTCTTCTTTCGTTTTTGGTTGTAAGCCTGGTGATAAAGTAATGATCTCTGGTCCTTACGGAGAATTCTTTATCAAAGAAACGAAGAAAGAAATGGTGTACATTGGTGGTGGTGCAGGTATGGCTCCATTGCGTTCTCACCTATTCCACTTATTCCACACTGAGAAGTGTAGAGACCGTAAGGTTTCATTCTGGTATGGTGGACGTACGAAGCGTGAGTTGTTCTACATCGATGAGTTTAGAGCTATCGAGAAGGAATTTCCAAATTTCAAATTCTACGTTGCACTAGATAAT
>CALGLS010000263.1 GCA_937959375.1 uncultured Saprospiraceae bacterium | reverse complement strand
GTTTAAGTCTCGTTCGAAGCCATCACAACTATTTGTTCCAGCCCAATATTCGTTTGGCGCAATGACGGAAATATCATAATCACCAGTGTCTACTAAAATAGAGTAGTCTCCATTGACATCTGTTGTGGCATAAAAAGTTCGATCATCGCTTTCTAGTACGACTAGCCAATCGTTCAATCCTTCTTCTCCCATGTCCTCAGCGCAGTTGCCATCTGTATCCCAAAAGACAGAGCCTTCAACGTTGGTTGTTAGTGTTTCTCCATTAGGGCCAGTTTTGAGAATATACATTTTGCTGGTAGCCTCCGGAAAGTTTTCTAAACTTCTATCCTGAGCAGCGATCAGAAAACCACCGTCGGAGTATTTGCTCATGTGGTTGACATTGTCAAGATTAGAACCACCTTCGTAAACTTTTTGACTTAGCGAATCACCCATGTCGTCAGTAAACACCATGATGATGTCAAGTGAATCACTTCCCCAACTTCTGGTAGATCCTGCAAGAGCGTAGCCACCTGTTGCTGTTTCTACCGCATAGCTTCCCCACTCACCTTGTGTGCCTCCGATTTGTTGTTCCCACTCATAGTTTCCATCTGCATCTATTTTTAGCATGTACATGTCGGAGTCACCAGTAAGTTTGAAGGTTGCTCCGGATATGATGAATCCACCATCTGTAGTTGGTTCAATGCTAAACCCTTGGTTTTCTACATTGGGCAATCCAAATGTATTGTTCCAAACGATTGCTCCGTCCATATCTAACTTGACAGCTCGCACGAAGGAGGTGTCAATAAAAGAAGCATCATGGTCATGAGTGTATGAAACTCCGACCGCAACAAAACCACCATCAGTAGACTTAGTAATGTCGTAGCATTGATCTCTAAACTGTGTTCCAATTCTTCGATCCCAAATTACATTTGTGCCGGTAGCGTCTACTTTGGCAATCCACCAATCTTCTTCTCCAAAACTTGCTTCACTTACGTCATTCCCCATTGCAGAGTTGATCCAACCTGCGAAGACATATCCACCATCGTCTGAAGTGGTAACTCCGTGAATTCGATCGAATTTATCGTTATTAACTGCAGTGGCACCACCGTACTCTTGTTCCCATTCGACGTCTCCATCGTCATCCACTTTTACAAGGTAGCATTGGCCATTACCTGGGTCATTTATATCGAAAGTGTAACCACCAAGGATATAACCTCCTACGTCAGGAGTGAGCGCCATGCTCCGTACTTCGTCATAAGAATCTGTTCCAAAAGTGTTTGCCCAAATTAGATTACCGGATGGGTCGAGTTTAGTCAGGTAAATTTGATCAGAGCTTGATCCATCACCAACATGACTAGCAATAACGATATCGCCTTCTGGGGTTTCTAAAATGCTATTCGCATAATTAGTAGTATCGCTTACAGTGATGAACTTTTCCCATTGTTGGGCATGGAGAGAGCTGCTTTGAAAGCAAGTGATTAAGAGCATCAATACAAAGGCAGCCATGCTTTTATGGAGCATAGTGGTCGGGCTTTGTCCTTTGTGTTGTTGTTTTGTTCTAATCACGATTTTGTTTGTTTTGGTTGGACTATTTAGTAGTTGTTTGCTATTCGTCCCTTTCTGTATACAAATATTCGACTATTTCGTCCCTGAAACAACAACAGATATCAGAGTTTGCCAAGTGATAATATAAAATATATTTTTCATTATGCATTGACAATCAGTTGTTTTTGATTATTTTGGTTCATTATTTGCCAATAAAAGTGTTTATGAAAAACAGTCAATTAATTGAAGTTTTTAGGGTTTTAAAACCAAAAGAGCGCAAATTGCTGGGAAAATATGTGAGATCCCCTCTTTTTAACACCCGTCCGGACGTCATTAAGTTATATGAATATCTGAATGATTTGTATCCTTTTAGCAAGGAGGAACGACTGAGTAAGTCGCTTGCCTATCGATGGGTTTTTCCAAAAACGGACTACGATGAAAAGAAGATTCGCTATACCATGTCCTTCCTGTTCAAGGCAATGAAAGGTTTTTTGGCCTATCAAGAATTTTTGCAAGAACCTTTGAGTGAGCAATTGTATTTGACGCGTTTTTTAAAGAAGAGAGGCTTGGAGCGTTCTTTTACGATGGAAGTTAAAAACATGAACAACTTGCTTGATGCCCATCCTTTTCGAACGTCTGATTATCATTATAAGAAATATCAATTGCATTATGAGATGTTTGATTTTTCAATTAACCAAAAACGGGAGATGACTGAGAGTGTGCAAATTTTGTCGGATGAGATGACCGTTTTTTTTATTGCTAATAAGCTGAAGTTAAGTTGTTCGACTGTTCTTTTGCAGAATGTTTCGCAAAGTGAATATCAACAAGATTTGATCAATGAAGTTTTGTTACATGTAGAAGCCAGTGATTATTCGGATATACCAGCCATTGAAGTTTATTACTATGCTTATAAAACATTGACGAGTTCATCACCTGAGTCTTATTACAAAAGTCTTCGAAAAGCGATGAATAAGTATCACGCTTTTTTCCCGAAGGAGGAGTTGATCAATATGTATAAAATTGCGTCTAATTTTTGTATCAAACAATATAGCAACGGTAAGCGCGAATACTTTACTGAACTTTATAGCTTGTACAAAAAAGGCTTGGAGTTGGATGTGTATATTGAGAATGGTGTTATCTTAAGATTTATTTATAAGAATATTGTAACGGCAGGATTGATGGAACGAGATTTTGATTGGGTGGAAACATTTATTTATGACTATAAAGATAAGTTGGAAGAAAAGTATCGAGAAACTACCTTCGTTTACAACCTAGCCAATATGCATTATTACAAACTAGAATATCGGAAGGCAATGGAGCTTTTGCGACAAGTTGTTTTTGATGATGTGTTGACTGACCTCGCTGCTCGTTGTATGCTGCTAAAAATTTACTACGAATTGAAAGAGTACGAAGCGCTTACTTCTTTTTTAGATGCTTTAAAAAACTTTCTCTACCGTCACAAAGAGATCAACTACCACAAACAAAATTATCTAAACTTAGTCAAATTTACTCGACGTCTAATTAATGTAAATACCTACGATAAAGACGCGGTGAAAAAACTGAAATTAGATATTGAACAAGAGGCACAGCTTCATGAAAAGAATTGGCTGGGTGTGCAGGTGGGGGAGCTGTAGGAATGGGAATTAGAATTAGAATTAGAATGTGAATGTGAATGTCCCTTTTGATGCGGAGCTACTTCGGTGTTTATTATGTAGCGTCATTCCTATTCCTCACGTTAGAAGGCCATTCTAATTCTAATTCTAACTCTAATTCCTATTCCTATTCCTATTCCTATTCCTATTCCCATTCCCTCACCTTGTGGGTGATTATTGTTGGGGCTATCTCCTTTTTGGTTTCTCTACTCTGAGGACATTTTCCTAATCGCAATAAAGTATTTTCGTAAATC
>CALGLS010000262.1 GCA_937959375.1 uncultured Saprospiraceae bacterium | reverse complement strand
GGGATTATCAGTGTGGATGATGTCAATCGTAATGCTCACTTTTTTGCATCCCCTGATTCTTTAATGGCACAGCATATTATGACAGGAGATCCTTTTACAATTCAAGAGGATACAACAATTGTAGATGCAGTAAATTTCTTTTTAGAACATCAGGTCAGAGCCTTACCAGTGATGAACAGTGCTGGTGATTTTGTAGGTATTGTTACTCCTTATGACTTGATGAAGGAGATGTTACGTGCTTGTCAAGCAGAGAAAGAGTTAAAGGATACTGAAGATTTAGTTTGAATGTATTTTGAAGTGTAACTGCGATTGATATAAGTCACCATACCACCTGCGAATCGTCAGTAAGGAGAATTGGAAATGACGATATCTTTACATCAAGTTATTAAAACAACGTTCAAGCTAAGTAGTTTAACGGAATTATTTAAATATTTCCTTTTGGTGGTTTTTAAAAATTTCCACACTAATTCCCTTTCGGTCAACCGTTTAGAAAATTGTTTAAAAACCGGAAATATCTAAATAATTTGGTTCCGTTACTTATTGATTTCAATTTTAAAAATTAAACAGAAATAATATGTATTACAATACACCACTTTCAGAGATTATGACCAAAGACCTGGTTACAATAGGTCCTAACGATACCTTAGAAGTTGTCGACTTTATTTTTAATAACAATGACTTTCGACATATTCCTGTTGTAGGCGATGAAGGTAAGATTATAGGGATTATCAGTAAGTCTGATTATTTTCTGTTGTGCAGCGGAATGACATTGTTTAATAAGGATGCTGGGGAGAAAAAGAATCACCGTTTCTTTAGAACTTTGCTGGCAGAGGAGGTAATGAAAAAAGAATTAGTAACACTTAATCCGGATACTAAAGTCTCAGTGGCTGCAGGTATTTTTAAGGAGAATCTCTTTCATGCAATTCCAGTTGTGGATGAAGAAAACGTACTCGTTGGTATGATCAGTACGATCGATTTGTTGAATTACGCCTACGACCAACCGGCTGTGAATTTTAAGTAGTAGTTGATAAATTATCCATAGACGATTATGACCGACTATCCTTTTAACGCATGGGCCTTTTTGGCAGGCTTAGGAATATTTTTATTAGGAATGATTATGATAGAAGGGGCGCTTTCCATTTTAGGAGGGCGTCCTTTTAAAAAATTCCTTAGGAAATATACCAACCATCCAATCAAAGCAATTTTGAGTGGGACTATTGTTACAGCTGTTTTGCAGAGTAGTTCTGTAGTGAGTCTTATGGTTTTGGCATTGGTAGGGGCGGGGATTATTGAGCTGTACAATGCACTTGGAATTATTTTAGGATCTAATTTAGGAACTACTTTTACAGGTTGGATCGTTGCTTATTTTGGGTTTAAATTTGATATCGAAAGTTTTGCCTTGCCGTTTATTGCTGTTGGTGCTTTAATCATGGCCTTCTTTCCTGGAAAGGAAAAATTATACAACATTGGCAACTTGGTTGGTGGATTTGGTTTTCTATTTTTGGGTTTGGAATATATGAAATCTAGTATTGAGTTGCTGGCGCAGAACTTTGATCTAGAACCCTTTATTGCCTACGGTCCATATCTTTTGTTTTTCGTTGGTTTTGTTTTAACTGCTGTGATTCAATCAAGTTCTGCGGTTATGGTGATTGCCTTAAGTGCGCTGAATGCTGGTGTGATTCCATTAGTAGCTGCGGCGGCGATGGTGATCGGTTCTGATTTGGGGACAACAATCACTGTAATCTTTGGAGGGATAAAGGGGACTCCTGCAAAGAAGCGGGTAGCCTTAGGTCAATTCCTATTTAATCTGATCGTTGATATACTAGCACTAGCATTTTTATATCCACTTCTTCACCTTGTTACCAAGGTCTATGGTTTGTCTGATCCGCTGATGGCTTTAGTTGCTTTCCATAGTACATTCAATGTTTTGGGTATTCTACTTTTCTTACCTTTTCTGAAGCTCTTCTCTCGTTTTTTAAATAGGCGTTTTACCAAAGAAGAAGAACACGTCGCTCAATTTATCAATCATGTTCCAACCAATGTTCCTGAAATAGCGATTGAATCATTGCGAAAGGAAATACAACATTTGATAGAACGTGTTTTCCTGCTTCAGATAAGTATTCTAGAAATGGAACCTCAAACGTTTAATTATAATGTAAACTCTTTTTTAAAAGAGGAGTCTAAGCATTCACCTATTGTCCAATATGAAAAGATTAAAGAGCTAGAAGGTGAGTTGGTTGAGTTTTATGTAAGTATACAAAATGAACAATTAGAACGAGATGATTCTATTCGTTTAAAGCAGTTGATACTTTCGATACGTTATGCGATGAATGCCGCTAAAGGTGTGAAAGATGTGAGTCATAATGTTAAAGACTTTTACCGTTCTGTAAATGATCACTTGACTGGTTTGTTTGGTGTTTTGAAAATTCAACAGCAATCCTTCTTTTTAGATTTAGATCATCTCTTTCGTTCTGATGTCAGTGCAAATTATTTTGAAGGCTTAACAGATTTAAAAAAGTCGAGCAAAAGAAATTACAATGCTTTTCTTGAACGAGCTTATGTGCTGGTGAAAGAAGATCAGTTGGCGGAGTTGGAAATCTCTACGCTGTTTAATGTTAATCGAGAATTGTACAATAGTAATAAAGGATTGATTCTGGCGATCAAAGAGTTATTGTTGAAAGGGCAAAGGGCGGGTGATTTTGATGTACTGTCTGAAGTGGCTTAAAAAAGAGTAGCACGAAACTAATTAAAGCTTCGTGCTACAATAACAAAAAACGAAAAACCAACAGTCTTTAAAGCCAGAACTTCTAATGGCTCTGTAATTTTTCTTTTCTCTTTACGAGTTGTTTTCTTATTTTTTCTGTGGCATTGACTAAGGCCTTTTCATAAGTATCAGAAGAACTTTCTGCAAAAATATAGGGACCAGGAAGACTCATTCTAATCTCAATAGTTTTGTCATTCGGCGATTTATGTTCTCCTAATTTTAGGAAAACATTTGTGTGAATAATGCCTTTGAAATAGGTGTCCAATTTGTTTACTTTTTCGTGGATAATATTGTTTAAATATTGATTGACTTCCCACGGTGCTTGAATGTTTATTTTCATATTCTTTTATTACAAATTTAGACGTTTAATGACTGATTGGCTATAAGGAAAGTCAACTTTTGAAATGATTTTTGTCAAAGGAGATGTTGGTTTTTAAACGAATTTATAATGTCTATGTTTTGACAGGATTTCATGCTGGTAGTTGTCTGTTTTTGATGTTTTTTTTCTGCTTAAGCATTTGTTGATTTGTTTGGTGTTTTCAGTGATTGGGATTACA
>CALGLS010000261.1 GCA_937959375.1 uncultured Saprospiraceae bacterium | reverse complement strand
TCTACAAGTCTATTTTGATTTGTACCATGCTCGCACTCTTTGCGGCACCTGATACCGTAATGGCGCAAACCATTCCGCAATGGGATCGCGATTTTGGCGGTAACATTTGGGAAGAACTTAACAGTGTAGAACAAACCGATGACGGTGGTTACATCCTCGCAGGTTTTTCTTCCTCTAGCCAAAATGGCGACTTCATGGGGACCAGCAATGGTAGCGGTGACTACTGGCTTGTCAAAACAGATGAAGATGGAATACTCCAATGGGAAGCAAACTATGGTGGTGACGGACTCGAACGCCCATGGGCTGTCCAACAAACTACTGATGGCGGATATATTGTAGCCGGTTATTCTCCTTCTGATGTAGGTGGTGATAAGTCTTCCCCTAGTCGTGGACTCGATGATTACTGGATTGTAAAAGTCGATGCAACTGGAGGCATCGAATGGGATAGTACCTACGGTGGTGATAATCTTGACCACCTTTACTCCATTATAGAAACAAGCGATGGAGGTTACCTAATGGGTGGCCGTTCTCTTTCTGGTATTAGCGGTGAAAAATCAGAAGCCAACAAAGGTGGTTGGGATTACTGGTTGGTCAAAGTTGATATCAACGGAACCGTACAATGGGATAAAACCCTTGGTGGCTCTGAAGAAGATTTACTGAACATGGTTCAGGAAGCTCCTGACGGAAATTATTACGTAGGTGGTGGCACACGATCTGACAATGATGGTTTGGATGTCAATACCAATTTACTTGGCGTAAAAGATTTTTGGTTTTTAAAAATAAGCTCTCTTGACGGAACAATAATAGATGAGAATCGCTATGGTGGAACCGATGAAGATGAGATGCAGGGATTCGTACAAACGCAAGATGGTGGCTTTCTCCTAACAGGAGGATCACGTTCTAATATTTCAGCAGATAAAAGTCAAAATAGTTTTGGAATCGTTGACATGTGGGCCATCAAAATTGATGCGACTTATCAACGTGAATGGGATCAAACGTTTGGTGGTGATAATATTGACAACTGTTATAGTGTATCTCAAAATTCAGTTGGTAACTTCTTGCTCGGTGGTTTTACCGGAGCAACAGTAGGCCCATCTAATTTAGCATCACACAACTCACTAAATGGTGGCTGGGATTATCTACTAGTTTACCTCGCAGAAGATGGAACCTATCTATGGGATCAAGCTTTTGGTGGAGACCAAAACGATGTACTCGAAAGCGTCTTCCAAACGGATGATGGGGGTTATGTCCTCGCTGGTCATTCTTCTTCTGGAATCAGTGGTGACAAAACCGAAGACACAAAAGGACTCAACGATTTTTGGATGATCAAAACAGACTGCTCCGTTTTTGTAGACTTTGCAGACACTATTGTTTGTCCAAACCAACCAGTTCAACTCAACGCTTATACGGGTTCTAATTGTTTGGATTGTACTTGGACTTGGAGTGATATCGGAGTGGGCGATTCCATTCGTATCATCGAATCCGATGCTGCGGGTACTTACTCTGTACTTTTGGTAGATGGAGTAGGTTGTACACGAGATGATGAAATTTCAATATCTTACTTCAATACAAGTACCGTCAACATTGGTGATTCTTTAGCATTATGTGATGGTGAAAATACTACGCTTGACGCAACCAATTCAACGGCCGTTTTTTACGAATGGTCAACGGGAGATATAACGCCAACTTTGATGGTCGACACGGAAGACATCTACCATGTTACAGTGACGGACAATAATAGTTGTGAACTAGAAGACTCCATACTGATTACGGTTGGTGCCTTACCAGTTGTTGCACTTGGAAATGATACGACTATTTGTGCAGGTTCTTCAGTGACACTCGATGCTGGAAATCCAGGAGCTCAATACACTTGGTCACCTGCTGGTTCTGGAAGTGGTCAATTAATCAATGTAACCGATCCTGGAATTTATTCAGTGATTGTAAATGACAATGGATGTACTTCAACAGATCAAATTGAAGTAGTCAATTTTGCCATCCCAACGATGACAAATTTGACAGCCATGTGCAACGATTTGAACACGACTTACATCGTTACTTTCGAAATTACTGGAGGAGATATAAACAGCTACACGGTAACTGGAGATGCAGGAAATTTGCTTGGTAACGTCTTTACTTCAAACCCAATCACAATAGGGGAGACCTATAGTTTTTTCGTTGATGATGTCAACAACTGTGCACCAGAAGAAGTGGCTGGAACTTATGAATGTCCATGTACAAGTGATGCTGGTATCTTAGACCAAACACCAATAAACATCTGTGGTAATGATATGGCTGTTGCCACTATTGTAACGACGCCCGTTTTAGATAATAATGATCAACTGATTTATATACTTCATGATGGAACGGGAACGATGATTGGAACTGAAATTGATAATGCTACCATTCCAGAATTCGCTTTTCAAAATGGAATGAATTATGGCGCTACTTATTATATCACTGCTGTTGTCGGCAATAGTGATGGCAATGGAGGTGTCGTAATGCAAGACGGTTGTTTGTCAATCGGAGAAGGTGTAGCAGTTTCATTTTTTGAACCACCGGCAGCTTTAGTTACTCCGTTAACCTCCTTGACGATTACCTGCAACGAATCAGCACTAGTACTGGATGGAGCCTTCTCGTCAGCGCCCAGCGGTACACTTGAATATTTTTGGGAGGCAACAGATGGAGGTAATATTATTTCTGTCAATAATGAACCTAATGTTGAACTCGATGAAGCGGGGACTTATATCCTTACCGTAACAAACCAACCTGGAGGTTGCACAGATACAGCGATGGTTACGGTAGTTTCTTCAGAAGCATTACCGGTTGTGAGTATTCAGAATCCAATGGACATTACCTGTCTCAATACTACAGTTGAAATAGATGCAACTGCTTCTTCTTCAGGAATGGATTTTGAAGCACTTTGGTCAGGTGGTTCCCTTACGGGAAATACGACATTGAATCCTGAGGTGACAGCAGGTGGAACTTATACACTGACGGTTACAAATACAGCAAATGGGTGTACAGATGATGCTTCAATAACGATAATTGAAGATAATCAAGGACCCCTTTTAGATCTCACTACAACAGCATTTTTAAATTGTATGAGTTTGGAAGCAACTTTGGATGGTACCATATTGGGAGTAGGGGGATTTGAAGTTTCTTGGTCGACTCCAGACGGTAATATAGTTTCTGGAGCGAATAGTTCCGATGTACTTGTAAATGTACAAGGAACCTATGAATGGCTTGTGGTAGATGTAAGTAACGGATGTTCTACAACAGCAACTACCGTAGTGAGTGAAAATCCAGAGAGACCAGACGATATTTTGTACACGATTACTCCTCCAAGCTGTTATGGTGACGACGATGCAATGATTGAGATCGATTCAGTAATTGGAGGTACACCAGGCTATACGTATTCTTTTGATGAGGGCCCTTTTACAAGCACACCTTTCTCTATTGGATTGGAAGAAGGTCTTTATCCTTTTACCGTAATGGATGAGATGGGTTGTACTTACGAAACAGATATTGCAGTGGTTGGACCGGCTCCTTTGATTCTTGAATTAGGAGATCCATCTGTGGTAGTTGAGTTGGGTGATAGTTTGCAGTTACAAGCTTTGATTGACGTGACCCAAAATATTGACACCTTCATATGGACTAGCCCAAATTTACTTTCTTGTTATGATTGTTTACGTCCTTCGATTACGCCAGTGAATGAAACCTTTGTAACAATAGAATTAATTTCTCCTGAAGGTTGTACGGCAACAGATCGCGTTGAAATTTTTGTCAAAAAAGATCGCAATATTTATATCCCTACTGCCTTTTCACCAAACGGAGATGGTAGAAATGATTACTTTACAATTTATGGTGGTAAAGGAACTGAAAAAGTAAATTACCTACGTGTTTTTGATCGCTGGGGCGAAACAGTTTTTACAACTGAAGATTTGCCACTTAACTTTGATTCGATGGGCTGGGATGGTACCTTTAAAGGAAAGAATATGGACTCCGGAGTATTTATCTTTGTTGCTGAAATTGAGTTTGCAGATGGCTACGTAGAAAAATATTCTGGGGATGTAACGATATTGAAATAAAAAGGATCGAAAGTTTAAGTTTCCTTAATGGCAAAGAGTCCGCTAACATTAATGTTGTTAGTGGACTCTTTGCATGGAAGTATTATGAGACTTTTGGCCAAATTTATGAGTACAGGAATATAATGCTACTATGTTGATGAACAAAGCCTGAAGTCATAAGTTCACTCAGATTTTTCGCGATAACGCGCTTAGTAATCTCAGTGAACTTAGTGTTTAAAATAGGCTAAAAGGGAAATCATTATATTTGATGAGCTACCTACTTTAAACAACTTTATTCCATTATTCATTATCCGCAACACCCTTCTCGTTAGAAATAGAGGTCCAACTTTTGTTTTCTTCAGAAGTGAAAGACTCTACGCGTTCCACCAATTTTTTTAAACTTACACCATTGCTATATGGACCCGATTTAGTTTTATAGTATAATTTTTCGCGAGTTAAAAATTCAGCCGCATTTCTGCAGAGTAACCAGTTGTCGTGATATTTGTAGAGAGATTGAATACCTTCGATAAGTGCAATGATAACGCCGGCGACTCCAATAGCAACTTTTAACCAAAAGGTCTCGTTGGTAATAAAACCGGTCATAAGTGGAATGGAAACAGATAAAAGAATTACAATGAATTTGAGGCTTTGATATCTATTCTTACATTGTTTTCCTTTTTTGTTGTAATACTCGAATTGGGAATCGATGCGATTTTTAATATAATCTTGTTCGTTCATAAGGTTTTTCTCTTTAAGTTGATAAGAAAGACAATAAACTGTTTAAATTTGGTTGAGTAAAAGTTTAATTTTAGTGCTTTTGTTTAGAGCATGTTTAAATTTCCATTTAATTGCAAATCAATGTTTTATGAACCTCGCGTCCAATTTTAGAATTCAGTTAGCTCGCTAAACTCATTAAAAAATTGTTAGCGAGAACCATAAACTCTTGATTTTCATAGGAA
>CALGLS010000260.1 GCA_937959375.1 uncultured Saprospiraceae bacterium | reverse complement strand
TAAAAAGCTGAGTCCAGCTAATGTCTTTTTTAGTCGCCAATGTTGTAGACGTCCACGTAACTGAGCGTATAGTTTTTTTAATCGACCAAACATTTCACGTTGTTTGCTTTCACTTAAAGAAGCAAAAGAGCCGTCGCTATGAAGTCGTTTAATTTGTTTTGCCTGATTTTTGAATTGCCTGAATTTTCGGGCAAAAGGCTTGTAATTTGTTTTCATGAATTAAATTTTATTGTTTACTAATAGAGTTTAAAATTTCATTTAAATCGCGTTTTTTACGCTAATCCATATTGCTTTTATTTTTCCTTGGTTCTAGCCCAGTAAGTTGATTCAGGAGTTGATAAACCCATTTTGAATTCAGGTTTCATGGTGTTCAATATCCCAGGGCGAAGTACGTTCGGTATAACTTGTACGTCATAGATCTCATCAACAGAGCTAAGGTATTTAATCATTCCAACGGTTGCTCCTGTAGGTAGGTGAACAACCACAATGCCAGATTGATCGGCCTTTTCGGCAATAGCCAATTTAGCAAAGGAGGAAGAGTTCTTGCGCAATTTTGACAAGCCAATAAATGCATAGTCGCCATGTCGTGCAAGCCCTCTCACAAATCCATCTAAACGAGTAACCACCTCAGATGTTCCCGTTTGGGTATCTATACGAGCAAGTTCTCCTGTAGCGGAGAAAAGTACATATAACTGGTCGTCAAAGATTCGCGGAGAATGGGGCATCGGTAGGCCTTCTGCAATGATTTCATTCGTTGTTACATCCATCAAGATTCCTCCTGTTGTCACTACTTCCCGCCAGCTTTGTCTGGAGTTCCCGTTGTTGAACGCAGTTACATATTTAGGGAAGCCATTTTGCATAGCCATTCCATTTAGGTGACAACGATCTTCAGAGACCAAACGATCAATGAATGGTGGTTGCCATACTGGAGTGAAACTATAATTGTCGTCTATCTTAATTAAACATGAAAAAGAAGTATTGACCGCATACAGATCACCATTTTGACCCCAGTCCAAATCATGGATGTCAATCTGGCCCGTGTAGTACGTTGCACGAGGCATAAACATGGTGTCGTAGGTATTGGGTTTGTTTGGATAGTGACTAGCCAATTCAGGAGAGTTGACCAAAACAATGACTTCGTCTTGAGTGGCGATTGCCATCTTTCCATTTTCTAAAGTCATGCCCATTGCTTTGATAAAAGTTCTGGGTAGCTGTATCAAACTGTTGGCGTCTTTAGGACTAATGAAAACAACTTTACCAGCTTGATAAGTACTGATGGCTAACGTACAATTGAGCTGCATCAGCAACTCAGGTATGTTGGGGCTATGTTGTAAGGCGAATGGTGGTGGGGGAGTAGGCATGTTTTTTCTTGTGTGTTTGAAAGTGGTGAAAAGTTGGAAGTGGGGAGTTGGAGGTGGGAGGTTCACTCGACGGTAATATACTACAGTCGATATACATTAGAGGAAGCTTCCGACCTCCAACTCCTAACTCCCCACAAATCTACTCCACTAATTCAAAGTGTATAATATCGCACTGATTCAAATCAGCTTCTAAAACAATGGTTTGTCTTTCTGTTCCATCTTCAATAAAAATGGTAGCTGTATTAGGTGGGTTGCGACCTAAGTTCTCAGCATAAAATAGAATGTAGTTATCTTCTAGTAATTGATCAATGGTAATTTCTACTTCATGGGCTTCTTTGCCAAGGAGTTGTTTCCTTACAGCCCACTTCCCATTGAAATTCATAGAAACAATATCGCCATCTATTTTTTTATGATCAAAGATGCGGAGTTTAATATTTGGACTTTTTACTTTTATGAAATGTCCTTTCTTTATTTTACGAACGGTAACTTCCTCAGGTTTGGCTTTGGGTTGGTCAATAACGATTTCTTCATCTAAAGGAGGTAGGTATCGGATAAAGCCTCTGCGCTCTCCTTGTTTAACTCGGGCAAGTCCTTCACGAAAATCATAAGCAACGTCAAAGACCGGATCAATAACAATTTTTCCTTCTAGGTTGATGTAACCCCATTTTCCGTTTTTGCGAACACGAGCTAAGTTTTCTGAAAAGTCATAGGTTAAATCAAAACTTGGAGGAATAGCAAAATTACCATGAATGTCAATGTAACCCCACTTGTCTTCGGTATTCTTTTTAGCTACAGCAAAACCATGGGAAAAATTATGTAGCATAGTGAAGGTTGGTTCAATTACAAATACACCTTCTTTATTGATCATTCCAAATTTTTTATCCACTTCGACTCTTGCTCTACCGCTATTAAAACTACTCGCCGATTCATACTTTGCAGGGATGACCATTTCTCCCGCAGGGTTGATGAATCCCCATTTACCACCAGTGAAGACAGCGCAGAGTCCTTCTGAAAATCCTAACAAGTAATCATATTCTGCAGGGATGATGAATTGTCCTTTTGTATTAATAATGCCCCACTTATTATTTTTATTAACGGCTGCTTTGCCTTTTGAAAAAACATTGGCTTCTTCAAACTGAGGCTTAATGACAAAATTACCTGACCGATTAATAAAACCCCAAAGGTCGTCTTTTTTGACACAGGCAAGTCCTTCTTGAAAAGGGCTGGTAACTTGAAATTGAGGTTCCACCACAAAGGCACCTAGCCTATTGATATAGCCACTTTTTGACTCCGAAGTTTGATAATTCACAAAGCCAGCAGAGGCGATGTCTTCTGAAAAGGCATCTATTATATTGAATTGGGGTTTAATCACTATTTCTCCACTTCGATTAATAAAGCCACGTTTGTACTTCTTCTTAACAATCGCATAGCCGTCACTAAAGTCATTGGCCTTGTCAAATTGATTCGTCTGAAAGGCCCACTCATATTGCTGATCTTGAGCCTGTACAACAGAAAGAATACCAATAAGGGAAAAACAAAAAAGTATGGTTCGTATCATAATAGTTTATAACGGATTAAGAAGGCCAAAGGTATGGTATTTTGATAAAACTTTGAAAGCTCCAAGGAAGTTACATCTGAAAGGGTAAAATGTTGCTTCTAGCTAATCTTATGTCCTTCAATTCTTCAAATTTTTCGTAATAACATATGGCCTACAAAACCACTAAGCTCTAAAATGATAGGATTAAGCGGTATTTAATTCATTATAAAATAAATTATTCGATGATGAATGTTAAGGAATTTAAGATAGATTTTCTCTTGGTATGATTGTTGGCGCTCCCAACAATGTTTCCAAGCATATTTCACATCAACACAACAAATAGGTATTTATTTTATCAGAAAATACTCTATTTGTCCTTCCCCTCGTATCCGCTAAAAATTAGAATTTCAAATAATTAATTACCAAAATTAAATGGTGATTCTACGGTTGAGCACTATTTTTTTATTTTTAAAGACTACGAGATATGCAAAAAATTAGACAATGTCTATTCCTTTCGATTTTTCTGATTCCTTTCATTTTGAACGCCAATCATATTGATACGAATGGACCCATTTTCGACAATCCGCCTCAGGATATATTTGTTGAATGTGATAACGTTCCTACAGCTCCAATAGTAACTGCAACTAGTACTTGTTCAGGTTATGTGGATGTAACATTCAATGAATCCATAAATCCAATGGCATGCCCAAGTTGGTATGAAGTGATTCGAACCTGGACAGCAACGGATACTTGTATGGTTTCTATTACTCATACGCAGGTGGTGACTGTAAACGATACACAGGAACCCTACCTTAGTGGTGTGCTGCCAGATGTAATAGTATCATGCAATAATATCCCCGATGTGGTGATGCCATATGCTTCCGATAATTGTGATGCAAATGCATCGATTACCTTCACTGAATACAATTTACCTAACGGTGCTTGTCCAGCTATCTACGATATTGTTAGAGAATGGACCGCAACGGATAATTGTGGAAATCAAATGACGGCAACACGTGTTATAACGGTCGAAGATGTAGAGGCACCAATTTTAGAGAATGTTCCAGGTGATATGACTGTTAACTGTGATGCTATTCCTGCTGCGGGAACAGTTACTGCAATAGACTGCGATCCTAATGTTACCATTACTTTGACAGAAGACTCTGATCAAGGTCAAGGTGCTTGCTTTCATACCTATTCACTATCTCGAACTTGGACTGCAATTGATGTTTGCGGGAATGTTACAACTGCTACGCAGGTAATCTATGTTGAAGATGTTGACAATCCTGTGTTTGCTTTTATTCCAAATAATATAACCTTGAGTTGTGGAGATTCAATCCCACTACCTGCTACAGTTACTGCAACTGATAATTGCAGTGCAACAGTCGTTACGTTCAATGAAACATCAACAGGAACCTGTCCTGATCCTCATTTAATAATAAGAGAATGGGTCGCTACGGATGAATGTGGAAATATGTTGACTGCTTCTCAAGTCATTACAATCGATAGCGCTGGACCACCACCGTGTAATATGTATGCTAACATTACCATTGATAGCATGTATAATGGATTTCCAGTAAGTTGTGCAGGAGCAACAGATGGGACTATTAGTGCTTACGCACAAATGGGAACACCTCCATACACACATGTTTGGAATACAGGAGATTCAATAGCATATTTATTGAATGTTTCAGCTGGTTATTACGAAGTTACCGTTACAGATGCAGCAGGTTGTATGTTTATTGATTCAATTTATTTGAATGAGCCATCAGCCGTTTTTGCAACAGCAAATTCACTACCTGCTTCAACACCAACAGCAGCAGATGGTGAAGTAAGTGTAGTCGCAACAGGAGGTGTAACACCATATAATTTTTCTTGGAATAATGGAGCGACAACTGATGTTGTACCAAATGTTCCATCAGGACCTTACGATGTATCAGTCTTTGATGCAAACGGATGTTTTACTTCAGCAACGACTTTTGTGGAAGTAGATTCAAGCAACACTTGTAATAACCTTGTTACCACAATTGTAAACTTTATAGAACCAACTTGTTTTGGCAACTATGATGGTTTAATCATGGCAATGGCAACAGGAGGGGTAGAACCTTACACTTACAACTGGAGCAATGGTATGACAGGTCAAGATATATTTAACTTGCCAGCAGGAACCTATGATGTTGTCGTAACAGACTCGATAGGTTGTACAGCTACAGCATATATTGACTTATTGGAACCAGCTCCGATTTATATCAATAGCGGATCAACACCAGCATCAAGCCCAACTACAGCAAACGGAACAGCGGCGGTACAGGCTACTGGAGGCATGGGAGGATTTAGCTACAATTGGGATAACGGAATGACAGGTGATACCATCGTAGGTTTACTGCCAGGTTGGTATGTCTATACTGTAATTGACAACAATGGTTGTTTGATTACGGATTCAGTTGAAGTAATGGTAGACCAGAATTGTAATGGCTTCTATTTGAATATGTCAATTACTACAGATTATAATGGCTACCCAATTAGTTGTGCCGGAAGTAATGACGGAGGAACAGATGCTTTTGCTCAGGGAGGAACGAGTCCTTATACTTATGTATGGAATACAGGTGATTCCACTTCTACTTTGTCAAATTTACCAGCCGGTGATTATGTAATTACAGTAACGGATGCAGCAGGTTGTGTAATCGTAGACTCTATTTTCTTAATGGATCCTCCTGCAATTATCGCAAATACAAGTTCGTTGCCAGCTTCATCACCTACTGCTTCAGATGGTCAGTTAGATGTTGTAGCAACAGGAGGTGCCATGCCTTATACTTACTATTGGAATAATGGTTTTACGTCACCTACCGTTTCAGGTGTACCAGCTGGTTATTATGATGTGACGGTAACTGATCTATACGGTTGTACAGCTGTTTCCACAGTAGTGGTAGACTTTGATACAGTGAGCTGTAATGGATTTTATGCCTACACCAATATTCTTCAAGAGATTCTTTGTGAAGGAGATTTGGGAATGGTAGAAGCAATGGCAAACGGCGGTCCTGCACCATACACTTATAACTGGACTACAGGAGATACTAGTCAGCTTGTTTACGGATTGCCACAAGGTGCTTACGAAGTAACAGTGACTGCAGCGAATGGCTGTACGGCAACTAATGTCGTTGACTTAATTAATGTTTCACCGTTAATAGGGTATACCGGTTCATGGCCAACAACGACTCTGCAGAGTAGTGATGGTATGGCGGCATCTCAACCTTATGGCGGAATGCCACCTTATACTTATAACTGGGATAATGGAGCTGTTAGTGATTCGCTTTTTGGATTACCTATGGGACAATATTTTGTAACCGTAACGGATGCCAATGGGTGTACTGTTTCGGATATGGTTGAAGTACTTGGACCGGATTGTTCAAGCTTAACCGCAACGACAAATATCATTCAAGAAATTAGTTGTGCGGGTGATGCTGACGGAATAATTGAAGCAATAGCAACGGGAGGATTTCCTCCATACAATTATAATTGGAATAATGGAATGAGCACACCAATGCTTACCAATGTTTATGCAGGTTTCTATGAAGTAGTGATAACCGACTCGATTGGTTGTTCTGTTGTACATTCGGTTTACATGATGGAGCCAACACCAGTGCACGTATTGGTGAATACAATTCCTGAATCTGCAAACGGACAAGCAGATGGAGCAGCTTTCGCAATCGGAGTAGGAGGTACAAGTCCTTACGGATTTTACTGGGATGGAGCAACTGGTGATAGTTTGACGAACTTAACAGCAGGTCAGTATCCTGTAACAGTAGTAGATGCAGCTGGTTGTATTGATACCGCAGTAGCAATCGTAGGATCTAATGATCCAGGTTGTTTACTAACCGTAACAACAGTTGTAACATCAGACTACAATGGTTACCCAATTTCTTGTAATGATGCTACAGATGGTAGCGTAACGGCAATGGCTGGTTCAGGAACTGCACCTTATACCTTTAACTGGGATAATGGCGCAACAACTGCAACAGCAACAAACATTGGAATGGGAACATACAATGTAACGGTAACAGATGCCAACGGTTGTACGGCTTGGTCAGAAATAACATTAGCACCACCTTCTAGTGTGGTAGGTATTGTGCAAACAGCAGGACAAACATCTGCAGGTGTGAATGATGGTATTGCAGTGGTTACTGCGAGTGGAGGAACAGGTAACTATACCTACCTTTGGGATGATCCATCTAGTTCAACAACAAATGCAGCAGTTGGTCTTGCACCGGGCGTTTATATGGTGACCGTGACAGATGATAATGGATGTATGTTTATCACAACCTGTATAGTAGATGCAATAGATCCTGATACCGATGGTGATGGTTTTGTCAACTCAGTTGATAACTGTCCAACGATGTTTAATCCAGGTCAGGAAGATTCGAATAATGATGGAACGGGAGATGTTTGTACTTGTGATGAGAATGTTGCACCATTAGTTAATACACCAGGTATTCACCAAAGTGCTTACGCAAGTTTAAGTGCAGATAGTGTTTGGACGAACTACTGTACTGAGGGAGGAGAGTTATTGCTTTCATTAGCATTAGATGGTACAGGAGCAGTAATACCTCAAACGGAAGTACGCCTTGAAGTAGGAACTGAAACTGTTTCTTACTACGGTGATAGCATTGGATTCGTAGTGAATGGAGTTGGGGGTGTATTCTTGAATCGTAACTGGGATGTACAACCAGATGTACAACCAACCAGTAACGTTGGGGTACGTTATTACTTCCACCAATCTGATTTCGATGAGTTGAACAATGTGTTGGCAGGAAACAACGCAAGTCTAATACCTTCAGTAACGGATATGCAATTTTTCAAGGTGACGAATCCTGCTTTAGGAATCTTTCCACCACTACCAACGATCCCACAAGGTGATCTGAAGTTGATTTCAAATGGTACTACACCAGGATTAAACAGATGGGCGCATGGTTCGCACGGACCAGTTGATCACTACGCACAGTATGAAGTTTCATCATTCTCCGGTGGAGGAGGTGGAGGTGCTGAAGGCGGTGGCGCACTACCAGTTGACTTGATCTACTTTAATGGTCAATTAGATGGACGCGACGCATTACTTAAGTGGGGAACGGCATCTGAAGAAAACAATCTAGGTTTCGAGATTCAACGTTTCCAAAGTGACAACCAATGGAAGACAATTGGATTTGTTGCAGGTCAGGGAACAACTGCAGAAGTGAATACCTATGATTTCAGAGATCTGAGCATTGGAGTAGGATCTAATTACTACCGCTTGAAGCAAGTAGATGTAGATGGTCAATTTGAGCATTCACAGGTAGTGGTTGTAGAATTAGGAAAGATAGATACAAATGTGATGGTATATCCAAACCCAGCACTAGATAAGATATCAGTTGTAGATGTATTGCTAGGAAAGGTTAAGATTTATGATGCTTACGGTAACTTAGTTAAGAACCTAGTCATTGATCAACCAACCCAAACCATTGACATTAGCAACTTGAAAGACGGCATGTACTTTATGGAAGTAGACGAAGGGTCGAGCAAGCGCAAGACGAGTCGATTCTACAAGTCGTCGACTAACTAGAAACTAACCAGACTTTATTTTACGGAATGGCTGTCTCCTTTGGAGATGGCCATTTTTTTTGGCTTGCTTATTCTAACCCTGCGACAAATGAGGTGATTTTCTTGTTTGAGACGTAAGTACTTGGACAGGATGAACATGATTAACAAGATTTTTCCTTTCCTAAAAACTTCGTTTTTCGAAAATCCTCGCCTAAGGAATTGTATTTTTTTGAGTATCAAAAAAAATCAATTAGAGAAATCCTGTAAATCTTGTTCATCCTGTCAAAAAGCGCGTTCAAGGGAGCCCTACTATATTTTATCCAACAACCATTTTTTCCAAAGCAGTAACATTTTAGCTATATTCGGCGTTGATACTCTTAATTAACTAATCGTTTTCGAAGGCCAGACGCCAAATTGAAAACTCAAAACATTGAAAAAATCATGGGACTATTTTCTTTCCTAAAAAACGCAGGTGCTAAAGTATTTAATAGAAAAAAGAAAGAAGCGGCACCGGTAGCTGCAGCTGCACCAGAAAAAACACGCGAAGAAGTACTAATGGATGAGGTAAACCGTCACGGTATTGCTGTATCTGGACTAGATGTAGAGCTTTGCGAGCAAGTTATCGTAAAAGGTCGTACGGCTACTAACGCTGAACGCGAAAAGGTAATTCTTGCACTCGGTAACATAGAAGGTATCGGTTGTGTCGAAGATCACATCGAAGTAGACAATCCTGAACCAGAAGCAGTTTTCTACACGGTTCAAAAAGGAGATACACTTGGTAAAATTGCGAAAGCTCAATATGGCGATCCAATGAAGTACCCTGAAATATTTGAGGCGAATAAGCCGATGTTGTCACATCCTGATAAGATTTATCCTGGTCAGATGTTGCGTATTCCTGCTGTTTAATGAGACCGTAGCGCTGTGGCGCTACTGAGAGATCGCTGGCGCTGTCAGATCTTCATGCCTCTGGCATGACTGAGAGATCGCTACGCTGAGGGACTTCCCTTTAATGTAGATAGTATGCGAAGAAAATTCATAAATTGACTTATAAAAAATGTTGTTAATAACGTAATTAGTTGTTAGCAGCATTTTTTTATTTGGTAAAGATAGGGGTGAGGGAGATAAAATAGCGTCAGTGAAGTGAACTAGAGTAAGCTAGGAATTTTATTTGGAATCACTTTAATTTCTTAACATCTCTTATTGAACTGAATTGATATATTTGTGTTTTAAAAACTATGAAAATGATTTAGACGGGAAGACTCAAGACGGAAGTCCGAAGTATTCCCTAACACGGCATTAAAATTTGACCTTCCTACGGGATAAGGATTTACGTTCGTAGGAAACTTCGGACTCCTGTCTTCCGTCTTCGGTCTGAACGCTTAAAACTCCTTTCCTCATCAAACGAACTATTAACACTAAAATCATGATTAAAAAAACGTTTACCTTAAGCCTGCTTTTGGTACTTTTTGCGCTGCCCTTTTCTTTGCTTGCTCAAGATGGTGCTAAAGCCGAAAAAGTAACCGTCAGTGGCTACATTAAAGATGGACAAAGTGGTGAAACACTCATCGGCGCAACGGCTTATATCAAAGAACTGGCTGCAGGAACTAACTCCAATGAATATGGATTTTACTCCATTTCTGTACCACCAGGTACTTACAATATTGAGTTTTCTTACCTCGGTTTTAATACTCAGAATCAACAAATTAATCTAACAGAAAATATTACCCTTACCGTTGAACTGGATGAAGAATCAACGGTCATTTCAGAAGTTGTCGTGACTGCTGAGGCAGAAGATCAAAACGTAGCGAAAACGGAAATGAGTGTGAATAAACTCAACATCAAAACCATCACTAAAATGCCAGCGCTACTTGGTGAGGTAGATGTCATCAGAAGTATTCAACTTTTGCCGGGTGTAAGTACGGTGGGAGAAGGTGCCACTGGTTTTAACGTACGTGGTGGCGGTGTTGATCAAAATCTAGTGCTTTTGGATGAGGCGCCAGTTTACAACTCTTCTCACCTTTTTGGTTTCTTCTCTGTTTTCAATCCTGATGCCGTGAAAGATGTGAAATTGTATAAAGGGGGTATTCCATCGCGATACGGTGGCCGTCTTTCTTCGATTCTTGATGTACGAATGAAGGAAGGTAATTCCAAAAAGTTAGCCGTTTCGGGTGGGGTGGGTTTGATCTTTAGTCGACTCGCGATAGAGGCTCCGATTATTAAAGACAAGGCTTCGTTTATTGTAGCGGCACGTCGTTCGTATATTGATATTTTGGCAAAACCTTTTTTGAAAGGATCATTGTCAGATTCGAAGTTGAATTTTTATGATTTGACTTTAAAAACGAATTACCGAATCAACGAAAAAAACCGCATCTTTTTATCAGGATACCTTGGACGTGATGTCTTTGGTTTTGGTGAAGATGCCGGATTCAATTGGGGAAATGCAACAACAACCTTACGTTGGAATCACCTCTTTAGTGATAAACTGTTTTCTAACTTCACGGCTTACTACAGTAACTATGATTATGAAATCCGTTTTGGGTCTGAAGATGATAATAATTTTAACTGGAATGCGAATATCGTTAACTACAGTTTGAAGTCCGATGTGTCTTGGTTTGTTAACCCAAACAATTTAGTGACTTTTGGTGGGCAAGGAATCCTTTATCAGTTTTCTCCGGGTAATGCTGTAGGAGTAAGTGAAGGAGTAACTTCTGATTTTAGTTTGCCTAAAAAGTATGCCCTAGAGGCAGGAATATTTGCAGAGAACGAGCAGAAGATTAATTCGAAACTTTCTTTGCACTACGGACTTCGGTATTCCTTTTTCAACTACATGGGTAAAGGGAATTCGTTTGAATTCGATACGCCAGTTGTTGGTGAGCGTAAGGAACTAGCGGCATTACCTGTTGAACACGATCAGTGGGAGAGTATCAAGACTTATGGTAATTTAGAGCCACGCTTTTCAGCGAAATACCAAGTTAATAAAACGTCTTCTTTAAAGTTGAGTTACAACAGAATGGCGCAGTACATTCACCTGATTTCAAATTCAACTGCTTCTACTCCAGTAGATGTTTGGACGCCAAGTACCAACAATATTAAGCCTCAGGTTGCCGATCAATTCGCCTTAGGGTTTTTCAAAAACTTCAAAGACAACACCTACGTTTCATCAGCTGAGGTTTATTACAAATCATTTGCAAATCTAGTAGACTACATTGATGGTGCTGATTTATTTGTCAATGAATTGTTGGAGGCAGAGTTGTTGAACGGAAAAGGAAGAGCATACGGATTGGAATTACAAGTGGAGAAAAAGAAAGGAAAATTTACGGGTTGGTTTAGCTATACTCTAGCGCGTACCGAACGAAAGATAGAAGGTGTGAATGATAACGAATGGTTTGCTTCTCGCTTTGATCAAACACATAATTTTTCCGCCACTGCTTTTTATGAGTTGAACAAACGTTGGACTTTTTCTGCCAACTTTGTATTGAATTCTGGAACACCAGCAACCTTCCCTACTGATCGAATTGAACAGCAAGGTTACATCATTCCAAACATCTCAAATAAAGGTGCGCGAAACAATGTGCGAATTCCTGCTTATCACCGATTAGATATTTCTGCAACGCTTGCGGGTAAAGAAAGAGAGGGAAAACGATTTAGTGGAGACTGGGTATTCTCTGTTTATAATGTTTATAACCGAAGAAATCCGTTTTCTATTTTCTTCCGCCAATTGGATGAAAATATTGCTGCAGGAACGCCAATAGAAACAGAGGCTGTTCAGTTTTCTGTCATTGGTAATTTTATTCCTTCGGTTGCTTATAACTTTAAGTTTTAGTAAACGTCGGTTTTATAAACCACAAAAGACATAAAAGAAAACAAAAGCCTGCGAACGTGAGAGGGATGTTGTGAAGGATGTTCGAACTTTTGATTCTTTTATGGTTCAAAATAAAAAAATCAGTTTTACGAAAGCGATTCGTTTTAAAATCAAAAAAATAATAAAATGAAATTATATAAAATATTATCTCTGCTTCTTATCGCTGCGCTTTTTAGCGCCTGCGAAGATGTAGTTACAGTAGATCTTGAAGATGGGGATCAACAACTAGTTGTAGACGCTTGGGTTAACAATCAAGACAAACCTCAGGTGGTACGTTTGGTGAGAACTAGCCCTTATTTTGAGTCAAGTGCATCACCTGCAGTTACTGGCGCTACGGTAAAGATTACCGACAATAACGGAACTGAGTTTGACTTTGTTGACAATGACAATGGTGACTACATTTGGACGCCTCCAGCAGGAACTACTTTTGGTCAAGTTGGCAACACGTATACTTTGTCGATTGAGACCGAAGGAAAATTATATACCGCAGTTTCTACTATGAATCGCATCATGGAAATTGATTCAATCGGTGCTGAATTTAGAGAAGAAGATCTTGGAGAGCCAGAAGGTTATTATGCTTCTTTGTTTGCTACAGACCTTGAAGGAGAGGGAGACGCTTACTGGATTAAAGCGTACAAAAATGGTCGATATCTAAATGATCCAAGTGATATTAATATAGCCTATGATGGTGGCTTTACGGCTGGTGCTCGTGTAGATGGTGTTGTTTTTATTGTTCCGATTCGTGAAGGGATCAATCCATTTGGTGAAGAGGATGAAGATGGAAATGCGATTGCGCCATTTGCAATTGGAGATTCCATTCATGTAGAAGTGCATTCTTTGACGGAGGAAGCGTTTTTCTTTTTGAATGCAGCGCGTACCCAGATGACCTTGGGTGATGCAACGTTATTCGCTGAACCACCTGCCAATGTCTCGACTAATATTATTTCTATCAATGGCACGGAGCCTCGTGATGAACCGGTTGGCTTCTTTAATGTATCTGCTGTGGCGGAGATGGGACGTACTTTTTAGAGTCTTCGAGGGATGATGGGAACACAGATTGGACCGATCAGAGGGATGCGGACGGATTTTTTCTTTTATCGTGGGCGCATTTAACGCGCTCGATTTTAATGTCTCAGCTCAGCAATCACTGGCCGTTCCGGCGAAGTGCTTATTGATCTTTACGGTTTACGAAAAAAAATCCGTCCCTAATCTGTTCAATCAGTTCAATCCGTGTTCCCATTTCCGATAACGGGAATCAAATCTAAAAATCAATCTGGAAACTAAGAATCGGGGTCAAGCCAGATTGCGAGCGAGAGGTCCATTCATTCGCATCCAAATCATAGCTGTAGTCCAAGCCATCTTCATTATCTCGACCAATTACGTTTTGCACATCCAGAGAAATTGTCCAAGCGCTATTCGGATTATCTTTGCGATAAGCCAAACGAATATCTGGTCGGAAATACGGAGCAACCTGAAGCTCAAAAGGACGACTTTCATCCCAAGGTGCCTCGCGATCAAATCGAGAAGCCTTCGCATCTTCAAGCAACGGTGATTTACGCGCACCTTGATTGGCCAATAGTTTTAAACCAGCTTGAAACACACCTCCATTTTTTAGTGTCCATTCTTTTCCACCCATGAACGTTCCGGCGATGTTGCTATTATAGCGCGTGTCATAAAATTCGCCAGAAGCATCGGAGTAAGTAGAGTTGAAAACGGAACCAGAGAATAAGAAAAAGAAACCGTTTTTGAATCCTTGTTCTAGTGTTATGTCTAGTCCAATATTTTTACCTTCCCCTTCATTGACCAGTGCTTCAGTAGCAAATCCATCGGTTGCATTCAGGATAGAGTAGGTGCTGTTTGGATCAGCGCTGACGGGAACGTTGAACAGGTTTTGAAAATACGCTTCGGTACGGAAACGCATATTGTTTTTGAATCCTTGTTCAAAAGCGAGTACGAAATGATGCGACTGAATTAAATCCAAATCAAGATTGGGTTGTGTATTATTTACTTGTGTAAAATAAGAACCAATCGGGAGAATGCGTCCATGTTTGCCGTAAGCAAAACTAACATTACTCTTATCGCTAATGTCGTACTTGACGGCCAGTCGAGGTTCAATAGAGTAGGTGTTGTTTAAACTAAAAAACAAACTATGTACACCTCCACTGAGTGTCCACTTAGGAGCAGGATGGTAGCGCAATTGAGCATAAGGTTGTACCAATAAGCTACTGCCTTTTTCATCAATTACTTTTGTGAAGGTATTTGGCGTTTCCGCAAAAGCCTTTTGGTAAAACAGATCATAAGAAAGATTGCTCAAGAAGAATCCACTTTTTAGCGAAAGCTTAGGATTGATCTTGTTGCTGTAATGTGAAGCCAGCGAATAACGTACATTTTCGTAGCGCTCTTCATTGATGATTCCTGCCTGTTTGTTGATGTCAAGTGTATCGTTAATGAACAGTATTTTTTGTCCCATCACCGCCGCAGAAGTTTTGACAAAAGATTGGTCATTGATCAAATAACTATGTGTGGCACCAATGGCTCCCATGTCCGTTTGAAAATCGCGACGGAGGTAATCAGAGAACACTTGCCACTGTTGAGGATCGTCGCCATCAGTGGTTGAAAATTCATCACTTAAACCTCCAATTCCCCAAAGTGTAAACGTTGATTTGTTATTCTCTGACGGAAAGTATAGGTTGAAAGAAAGGTCCTGAAAGTTGTTGTCAACTCTTGGACCTACTAGGTGAACGCCCATTTGATTGAGCAATCCTAGTGTAGAATATCGATAGTTGATCAGGTATGAACTACGTCCTTTTTTGATTGGACCTTCTGTCGAAAAATCCAAGCCTAGTAATCCAGCTCGAAAAGAATATTCTCTTTTTTCTTTGTTTCCTTTTCGGAAATGAATGTCAAAAACACCAGAGAATGCGTTGCCATATTCTGCTGCAAAAGCACCCGTTGAAAAATCTGAATTGTCTAACATGCTGACACTAAAGACGGTAATGCCACCACCGGATGAACCTTTACGTGCAAAGTGATTTGGATTGGGGATGTCAATACCTTCCAATCGCCAAAGCAAACCAATTCCTGAGTTTCCACGAATAACGATATCACTTCTACTATCGCGAGAAGCTTGTACGCCAGGGAATCCCATGGCCATACGGCTAGGGTCATTGGCAGATGCCGCATAGCGTTGTGTTTCCTCCACGGAGAAGGAACGGGTGCTGACAATCGACATCGTATTGAGTGCTTCATTAGAATGCTTGAAGGCCGTAACAACGACTTCGTCTGTGGTATGACCGGATTCCGCGAGCGTAATGTCAAGGACTAGCTCTTTGGCAGAATTCAGAATAATATGGTCGCTGAGAAAAGCTTCGTAGCCTAGATATTGACAACGAATCTGATGACGTCCAACGGGGACATTTTCCAGACGGAAAGCTCCATTGATATC
>CALGLS010000259.1 GCA_937959375.1 uncultured Saprospiraceae bacterium | reverse complement strand
TTACGTCTCCAGATTCTTTCAATCGCAGTGATCCGTATTTGATTTCAATTTGAGATTTAGCTGACTTATCAACAACTGCGTTTCCGTAACCGATATCCAAATCTAGATCGCCTCCTATTCTGGTCATGTTCAAATCGCCGTATTTAATTTCTGCGATTACACTGCCTCCGATGTCTTCTACATATGAATGCCCGTATTTATTGTAGAGTTGCAAGTCGTTTGTTTTGGGCATGTGTACTAGGTAATTGATTTCAAAATCAGATTTATTTCCTGATCCAGAAGCGGAAGGCCACCAACTATTACTTTTTGATTCTATGTTCGTCATTGCTTTTACAAAATCACGACCATTGTCAAAATCAATATTGATGCGATCAAAAACATCTTCGGCTGCAGATTCGCTTCTAGCATCTACGATGATTGTTATTTCAATTTCAACGGAATTTTTGTCCCAGGTTTTCACCTCTACCTTTCCGTGTCTGTTTGACAAACCAACCTTCCCATCTGCGTCAATTTCAAAACTGCGTTCAACTTTTTTTGTAAATTCCCTTTTACTAATTGGAGCCCCATTATTTGCAAGGGCAGGCATTACTACACCTAAGACCAATAAGAGTGGCAGCATTGTTTTAAATATTAGTACTTTCATTTTTTCTTTTTTTATCTTCAGTAGATGTATTGTTTTCCATTCGGTCTAGTATGCGTTCGAGTAGTTCTACTTTTGTTTTATAATTATTAATCATCGTGCTTATTATCTCCTCCTCACTTCCTTTTGGTGCATCTGCAATTTCTGCTTTCAGTTCACTGATTGAAAGATCTAATTGTTCCAAATCTTCATTGACTGAAGTGTCATAATCTTTCATACTTGTCAACCTTTTCACTTTTACGTTTATCTCTTTTTGATAGTATCGTTCTACTTCAAGAAATTCATTAGTAAGTGTATTGGATGCTAGTGATGAAGCATTTTGATTATTCATAAAAGCAATCCCCATAGCAGCACCAGTAGTCAATAATAGTAATACTGCAGCCGCTACTTTAAAACCTCTCCAGAAGGTTATTTTTTTTACTTCTGGTTTAGCCTTACCTTCTATCTTCTCCCATACACGCGCGGGTGGTGACTTATCGTCAAAGTCTGCTCTGTTTTCGGAAATAAATTTTTCTAAGTTATCCATTCTCTTACACTTTAATGTTCCTTGATTAAGAACGTATTTTTAAAAGAAGTTTGTATTGAGGTTGTTTATCCAAATTGGTTCAGTCTTTTTTCTTTTAGCAGTGTTCTTAGCTTTCCTTTTGCTCTGCTATATTGTGATTTCGATGTTGCTTCTGAAACTCCTAAAATACTTGCTATTTCACTATGGTCATATCCTTCCATGGCGTACAATGAAAATACAACACGATAACCATCTGGCAGTTCAAATATGGCACGCTTTATCGTTTCGACACTATAAGCTGGCTGTGTAGACTGATCCTCTTCTGGAGAATAATAGTCATGCGTTTCATTTAGTTCTTGCAATTGGAGCTTTCTCTTTTTCAAAAAATTGATACAGTTATTGATCACAATTCGTTTGATCCAAGCACCAATAGACGCTTGATAATTAAATGAGTGTAGCTTAGTAAATACATCTGTGAATGAGCTCTGAAGCATATCCTCAGCGTCCATTTCGTTTTTCACCATTCGAAGACAAATATTATACATCGCTTTTGAATACAAGCTATACAGCTCATATTGCGATGAACGATCCCCTGCCCTACAGGCTTCTATGATTTTTCTATGCGTATTTTGATAATCCAAGTGTGTGGATGTGTTTGATAGTAAGGACAGCACTTTTTATAAAGGGTTGCACTATTGGTTTGAAGTCGTTTCAAATAACGCCAAAAAAAAAGAGAATACCCAATGAGGATATTCTCTTTTTAGCCAAACAGCCTTTAATAGGCTGCTTTTAGCTTATGAGATCAGTATGAAATTAATTTTTTCTGTGAATAACTTCAGGTCCACGATCATGGTATTGAACGTTTACTTTTTCATCAATACTCAAGACTTTCACCTCAGTACGTCGGTTATATTGATGTTCTTCTTCAGTACAATTGGAACCATCGCTACAACCATTTCTAAGTGAAGATTCACCGTAACCTCTTGTTGTAATTCGACTAGAATTAATACCTCTAGCTACAAGATATTCTTTTGCAGAATCTGCTCTCTTTTGAGAAAGCTGTAAATTGTAATCCGTACCACCTCGAGAATCTGTGTGCGAACTCAATTCAACAACCATAGAAGGATATCGAGTCATCAAGTCTTTCAATTCATCCAATTCAACAGCAGCTCCTCTTCGGATAAACGACTTATTGAAATCGTAGTATATATTTTCTAGAATAATTGTACTTCCTTCACCAAGGCTACCTCCAGTGTATCCATTTCCACTTGACATTGTAGTATTCGTAATTGGCGAAAGCATGATATCTCCAGATAGTGGCGACCCTGCTTTTACACCCGCAAATGAAATCATACCGTTGGAATAATTTTCTTTGATACCAGTGACTACATAATCACAACCTGCTGGCAAACAATAGCTGAAACGTCCATTGGCATCAGCCAACAATACATCTTCTTTACCATTACAAGTGCTAGTAACTTTTATAATCGCGTTTGGTATAACTGCATTTCTTCCTTTGTCTTTAACAACACCTGAAAGCTCTGCACATACTGAACGATTCAGTGGTACTTCAACAACTCCAGCTCCAATGTTTCCTATTGTAGAGTATACAACTTCATTGCTCGCAAAACCGTCTTTAGATACAAAAAGCATGTAACGCTTTTCACCTGTAAAATCATAAATCGCTTCTCCATTTGTATCAGTCATTCGATCTGCTTCTCCAAGAGAACCTGCATCTTTTCTTATTAGTTTGAAAACCAATTCACCTGCTCCAGCATCTGATGGCATTAATACTGCCTCGTACAAATCATTACCACCACCGATGAACCCCTCAGAAGTTCTTTCAAAAATTCTTACTTCAGCGCCTTCGATTCGATTATTAGTAGATGCGTCGTATACTTGAATCGTTGAAGTGATGATTTCAGGAGCAGTTTCTCCACCAACACCATCAAATGCTTCAAACAAATAAATATCATCTTTACCATTTCCACCGGCACGGTCTGATGCGAAATATCCTTTAGTTCCACCTGGCGTAAGAATCAATCCTAAATCATCAGAAGGAGAATTAAAAGGTTCGCCAATATTACTAACACCTCCCCATACTTTGGAACCGATGTCAATTCTAAAAATATCTAGACCACCCATTCCTTCGTGTCCGTTAGATGCGAAAAACAAGTTTCCAGTACTATGAATAAATGGAAATACTTCGTTTTTAATCGTGTTGATTTCTGGCCCCAAGTTAATTGGACTAGACCAGGTGTCACCTTGACGTTCTACTACCCATAAATCCATTCCACCGATGCCACCAGGCATGTCAGAAGAGAAATATAATTTTTTGCCATCTGCAGAAAGTGTAGGATGACAAACAGAATACTCATCACTATTGAAAGGAAGCTCTTTTACATTCTCCCAATCTTCAGGACCTTTTTCTGCTTCATAAATTTTCAAACGAGTTACGCCTTGATCATCCGCTTTTCGCACCCCTTTTTTCAAGTTGTTTCGAGTAAAGTAAATAATATTACCATCTCGACTAAAACTCACAGGACCTTCGTGCAATTGAGAGTTTACCTCAAGTGAAAATTGCTTTGGGTTGAGTGGCAAACCATTACCATCAAGCGATGCGTAATATAGTTCGAAATATGTTTCGTTAATTTTCTTATCCCGTTCTCCTTGGCTTTTACGCGAAGTAGCGTATACCAATCCATTTTGATAAAAGGATGGAGAAAACTCAAGACTAGAGGTATTGATTGACTGTGCATTTTTAATAACAACTTTACCTCCTTTCTCATAAAGCTTCTTTGATGCTTTAGTTTTAGAAGATTTTTGTGCGGTTGCATCAAATGCAAACAAACAAGTCGTTATTAATAAAAACAGTATTGCTTTATAACCTTTCATAATTTTAAACAATTTTGCCTGGCTGTAAATAAAAAAATCAGTTATCATTCTTCCTTCTCACTAACGTGAAGTAGGCACAACTTTATTTTTTAAATTGTTAGTTTTTATCGCCTTTCTTTTACGTTGTTCGTAGAACTCTACCTTGTAGACCTCTATTGTCGCAAACCTATTGCCAAAAGCAATGGTTTAACTTATCTTAACTTTTCCTTAGAAGAATCTAGGGTTAATAATATCTTCTCCCTCAGAACTTCCAAAGCAATAACGTAATACTGCTTCTATACTTCCACTGTTGTAATCTTTCAAATCAGATAATGTAATATCGTAAGAAAGACCAAACAATACGTTAGGAGTAACATGAGCTGAAGCTAAAATATCTATTGACTCACCAGCACGATCTGTTGAACCACCAACACGATAAGTCAAACCTGCAGTATACTTATTATCAAAAATAAGACTTGCATTGAAATCCATATCAAATGGTGAGTTAGCTGCATACTTAAATAGAGCTTGTGGCTGCAATTTAACTTTACTAGTCAAAGGTATCATTACACCGACCATACCAAAGGCGTGTGTTACTTCTGTTCCTTCTTCATTTCCACTAAGGTTGTTGAAGTCAATATTGTTATTCAAAATACGAGGTACCGAAACTCCGAAATAAACTTTCTGAGTTGAATAATAAAACCCTGCACCGAAGTTAGGAAGATACTTATTTTGTTCACCTGTTGGAATACCTCCATCAGTATTGATCGCTTGTGTTGCTTGCAATCGACTGTCGTTATAGTCTAAGCCGAAATACCGGATAGATGCTTGTACACCTAAACCAAGTGTTCCTCGACCAAGCGCAATACGGTAAGAGTAAATCCCGTCGATGGTCCATTGGTCAGTGATACCAATTGTATTTCTGTTAATATTCATACCTACACCAACTCGCTTGTTTAGCAAAGGCATGTCGAAGCTAAGTCCCATTGTCTTAGGAGCTCCTTCCAAACCGATCCATTGGTTACGGTAAATTCCAGTCAAACAAGCAGCATCGTAGCTACCAGCATACCCTGGGTTGAAAGCCAATTTATTATAAATAAATTGGGTGTATTGTGCCTCTTGCTGAGCAAAACAAACAATCATCCCCAATGAACATATAATGGTAGTAATGATCTTTTTCATATTAATTTTATTTTCTTAAATCAATGATTAATATTTTTGATTGAAAGACTGGGGAGATCATTAAATAGACCTCCCCAGTTTTCGTTTATCTTTCTATAATGATAAATCCTGATTGGTTTTCTTCTCCGTTACCAAATTGGATAACATAGAAGTAAGTACCTACTGGAAGATCATCTCCATTGTAAGTTCCTCTCCAATTGTTTTGGTAAGGTGAAGCATTGAAAACTTCATCTCCCCATTCATTAAAGATTGATACAATGTTATTAGGATATTCATCTGTTGCCAAACATGGCACTATAAATTCATCGTTGACACCATCGTTGTTAGGTGTGATAATCGTTGGTACCGTACAAAGCGCATCTGCTCCTACAGTTACTCTAACCGTTCCTTCTGTACATTCATCTGGACAATCAACACTACAAATGGTATATGTAAATGAATCTTCTCCGGCGTAATTTACAAAAGCAGTATATTCTAACACACCGTTTCCTAGATCGGATATCGACCCATAAGTTGGTGTAGAAAAGTTAGTTATTGTATAATCACCTGGCGTATCATCATTGGTAGTAACATCTAGTGAGTTAGTACCGGCGAAATCAACACTTAATAAATCATCTACCGCTATTGGCGTTGCTTCGTAATCAACTACAACTTCGTCTGAGGTAATTCCACAAGCTCCGTTATCAAGTGTCCATACAAATGTATACACACCAGTAGTCAAACCAGTAACTGTAGAATTATGACTAGAAGGATTTTCAATTACGACTCCTCCGTCTGTTGTCGTCCAAGTACCAGTACCAGCATCAGTTTCAGTAGCAGCTAGCGTTAAGATACCGCCACATTGGTCAAAATCAGGACCGGCAACAGCAACAATGTCACTTGCTTCAACTTCTACGATCACTTCATCCGCTGCAAATTCACCACAACCAACATTACTTAGGTTCCAGATAAATGAGTAAGGATTACCAGGTACTAAACCAGTCACCTCAGAGTTCGGATCAGTTGAGTCATTAATGACAACTCCTAAAGAAGCCTGCGCTGCACTTTGCGACCAGAATCCAGTTACACCGCCACCAACTGGGGTAGCATTAAGTGTTGCAGATGACTGATTACACAAATCAATATCGGCACCTGCATCCGCTACTGCTGAAGCATTATCTACAGATACTACAACTTCGTCAGAAGAGTAATTACCACATGCTCCATTTGATAGCGTCCATACAAATGTATAATTCTGCCCAGCAGCAATTCCGTTGATCGGAGTAGTTGGTGAACTTGGGTTAATTATGTTTATAATTGGACCGTTTATTTGTGTCCAAATTCCTGTACCTGTAGAAGGTGCCGAGCCACTTAATGAAATCGCTTGTCCTTCACAAACCAAGATGTCTGGTCCAGCAAAAGCTTCATCACTTGGAACAGTATTTAAAACAACTGAAGTAGGTATAGAATTAACAGATTCACATCCATTAAGTGTTGTTACCACATAGAAATCAAAAATACCTTCGTCATAAGCCGAGAAGTCTACGATTGGTGCATTTAGCGAAGCTGTTGGCCCTGCTACTAATGCGCCAGTAGCTGCATCATACCAAGTATACATTGCTCCCGGAAGTGCAGTGGCTGGTGTTACAGATAATGTAAGCGATGCTCCTGAATCGTCGATACAAATAGGACCGTCATTCACAGCAATTGCAGAAGTTGGTGCTTCATTTACTGCTACGTTGATTGGCACTGAGAATACAGATTCACATCCACTGATGATAACTGATACGGTATAGTCTCCTTGATTTATTTCTTCTGCGTTAGAAACAACAGGATTATGCAGCGTTGAATTAAATCCAGCAGGACCTGTCCAGAAATATGTTGCACCTGGTATAAACGGTGTAAACAATTCTATATCTTCTCCTTCACATACTGGACTATTACTTGAAGCAACAGGAGTAGGTGGTACGGAACCAACTACAATACTTGCGACATTTGATCCATTAGATGTACAACCATCCACGGTCACACTCATCATATAATCCCCCGTACTTGAAGAAGTTACGTTCGGTATCGTCAGCGAAGGAACGTTGGTCGTAATCGTTCCTAGTGGTGTTATCCATGTATACACAACTGAAGTACCAATGTATCCAGTCGTTGTCAATGTCAATGTTCCACCTTCACATAAACCGACAGGTGCATTCAATATTGGTGTTTCTGGAGCAGTGGTTACGTTTACGACTGTTGTCAATGCTTGAGATTCACAACCAGCACCATTGGTAACAACTACAGTATAAGAACCATTATCTACCGAAGTACCATTTGGCAATGTAGGCATACTGTCAACGGAACTAAATCCACCAGGTCCAATCCATAGGTATTCATATGTTCCATCATCTGGAGGGAAAACGGTCAACACTAAGAAGATGTCATCCGAACCAGTTACACAAGGTGCTCCTGTATTACTCACAGCCGTAACTGTTGGCGCATCACTAACACCTACTAGTGTAGAAGCTGTGTTGGTACAACCTGTTGAGGAAGTAACGGTTACGGAGTAGAATCCAGCGACAGCATTAGTTACTGGGTTTTGCGTAGCAGAAGAGAATCCTGCTGGGCCTTCCCAGAAATATGTTGCACCTGGAATTGAGTTTACGAATAGTTCAATATCCTCACCATTACAAGCAGGTCCATCATTAGATGCGACAACCGCGAATACTGGTTCTACAAAAACTTCAACTGCTGCTGACATTTCTGAATCACAACCTGCTGTTGTTACAAAGAGTGTCCAGTTTCCAGCATCTGCCATTGTCACGTTGGTTAGCGTCAATTGGTTAGTAGCTGTAATCACCTGAGCAAATGTAGGAGAAATCCAAGTATAAGAATCTGCACCAAGTACGTTGGCAGACAATACAATATCATCACCCAAACAAACAACACCCGCTGTAGAGATAATTGGTGTCGCTGGCGCTGGCGTTACGTTTACAACAGTAGTAGCTGCATCAGATGGACAACCATTTGCTGTAATTACTAAGTTGTAAGTTCCTGCGTCTCCTATTGTTGCACTTGTAATTACTCCAGGGAACTGAGAAGTCGAGCTAAAGTTATTTGGCCCTGACCATTCATAAGTATAGCCTGCACCAGTTACGTTCGTTCCAAGTATAACACTCTCTCCTTCGCATACATTAATCACTGCATTATTAGTTGCTGCGATTGGTGCATCAGATATGGTAACTGATTCGTAGAAAGATGCATCAGAAACACATCCATCAATTTCAACAATTACAAAATAAGTATTTGTTCCTACTGCTGGATCAACTACCGTAAAGGTTGGGAATACAGTAGTGGCCATGTATGTTCCTCCAGGGAAGATACCTGCATACCAGTTGTATTCTACATTCGAACCAGAGTAATTCTGAGTCGTCAATACGATATCATCGTTTGTACAAAGGTTATTACTATTTACTTCAAGGATTGGAACGTTTGGTGAACTATTGATCACCACGTTAACTACTCCGATTGCAGTACAACCAGTCAATCCTTCTATTGTAACAGTGTAAGGTCCAGAATCTGTTTCGTCTACTCCAGGAATCGTTGGATTCTCTTCAGTAGAAATTAATATTCCGTTAGGATCTGTCCATTCGTATGTAAAGATTACACCACCTGGCGTATATGGAGGATTGGCAGTCAAATTCAGATTGTCATCTCCACAAAGTCCGATTGAGTAATCAGGTTCTGGTTGCTCTGTTGCAACACTTATAATTGTTGAACAAGTAGAAGTATTACCACTATCATCCGTTACTGTTAATAAAACTGGGATAGCCTGTTCTGCTTGGTCGCAAGTGAATACGTTTGGCGTTATATCCCACGTAGCAATTTCACAGTTTTCATCCCAACTACCTTCATTGATTTCGTAAGTTTCAAGAATATAATCTTCAACACCTGATGGACTTACAAAAATTGTAGTCGGTTCACAAAGTGCTATTGGAGCAATGGTATCTAGAACAGAAACGAAGAATGAACATTGACTTTCGTTTCCTGCTACATCTTCAACCGTATAAATTACTTCCGTTACACCCAGATCGAAACTAATCGTTGGGGCAACAACAGGAGGCATCATTGCAGTAGTTGGTGTTGTCGTTGCACCAGTAGTAGAATAGTAAGTCGTAGCTTCTTGGTATTCCAAATCAATAAACATGGTACTGATTCCTCCATCGTCAGATGCAGTTGGGTTACAAGAAGGATTGATTCCATCACTTGCACCACCAGAAGGAGGTGTAGCAAATGTATTATTTGATATGGCAGAAATATCTACACTACCATCCGCTGCCCATGCATTAAATGTTGCAACAGGCACTTCAAATACTGCTGTTGTTGTACCAGGTGTAGGACAAGCTTCAGGAACAACTGTAACATTAGCTTGACCAACTTCTGTTGTACCTAATGCCACACCATCTTCACCATATATTGTAAAGTATTCTTCGACTTCATCAGCATCACCAGTAATTGTTACTGTAAAAGTTGCAACCGATCCAACAGCATTAGCTGCGGTACCAATGAATGTAAAGTCTTTATCATCTGCTACAAATTCCAAGTAATTTGGATTGTAGGAGAATGTTAACATTGCATCGTTAAGATTACTTGGTTGTGTTTGGTTCTCAACTGGGAATGGGCAATTATCCCCAATCACTGTTGGAATAGGTAAGGTCATTTCAACGTCACCACAACCTTCATTTGATGCTAAGTAATAAGTAATATCAGCAGGACAAGAGATTGTTGGTAACTCTGTATCATCTACATCAATGTAGTAAACACAAGTTGACTCGTTACCTGCACAATCAGTTGCGTAGTAAGTAATTTCATTTGTTCCTACAGGAAGTTGAGTTACTACATCTACTATCGGATCAACAGTAACTTGAGGGTCACCATTAATACTGTATGAGTAAACTAAACCACCAGGTGTATTACCACTGTAATTTAATGTTGCATCAACAGTACTTCCACCACCAGTACCTGATCCATCAGGACAGATATCATTGATCGCAAAAATACCAGGCATACCTGCTGGGATATTTGGTGACAATGTAATGGTAACCATTCCATCTACAGCCCATGCATTAAACAAAGCAGTAGGGATCGTAATCGCTTGAGTCATATCACCACACTGTGTAGCCGTATTATTCGTTGTTCCAAGTGGTGTTCCGTCTTCTCCAAAAATATTGAAGTATTCAGTAGGTTCTTCAGCATCAAGCATTGTAAACGCTAGATCGATTGTAACCGCTCCAGATGCAGAGACAGGTGCTGCAGGAAGTCCTGTAAAGTTTAGAACAACAGGATTTACAATAACACTATCTGCTCCAGGAGTATTTGATACGATAGGTTGACCTACAATGTTAAAAGTATATGGAGTAGCTGAGTTACAATCATCAGAAATAATTGGAGCTACTAAAGTAACCGTAGCATAACATTCTCCCGGATCATTGTCTACATCGATACTCGGAGGACATTGATCAAATGTTGGAGGCGTATTGTCAATTACATTGAAAACACCTGTTTCTGCAATTGCATTATCACATTGATCATAAACTACAAAGTCAACTGTATCTGAACGATAAACACCTGGCGTTGGTGAAGGACACATTGCTGGAGATAAAGCTCCAGGTGCTGTTCCAGGCCAAGTTAATGGATCGTTGATGTCATAAGAACCAGGTACTGCTGCGAACCAAGTAAGGTCTCCAACTGCTGAACAAAGGTCAGTCGCTGTAGCATTACCGTAAGCGGCTATCCAGTTACTAAAACTATCTTGAGATGCTGTTTCAACCACACAAACGTAGTCTACATTTTGTACAGGATCTACAAAAGTAGGATCCGAAGTATCTTGTACTGTTATGTATTGCACTTGGGCTACAGACACATTATTACATGCATCTGTTACTGTCCAAGTACGCTCTATTGTATAATTATTTACACAACCTGGTAAAGCTGTAATTACGTCAACATAAGCAACATCAGGGCTTGCATCACATACGTCCATTACACCAGAGACAGTACCTGTACTTGTTGGTGTCATATCAACATGACAATCAATTGTAGTATCTGCAGGAGCTGTAAATGTTGGGATCGAAGTATCAGATACAGAAATCACTTGAGTATACTCTTCTGAATTTCCACAAACATCCGTCACAGTCCAAGTACGAGTAATTGAATAATTATAGAAAGTACAATCGTCAGGATCCGTTCCTTGGGTATCTGTTTCAGTAAATCCAACGCCCATATCAATGTCTCCATCACAGTTATCGAATGCACCATAGTCTATTCCTAAAACTGGAACTAGAGGAACAGCATCACAACTAACCATCATGTCACCTGGCAAGGTAGCTAGGAAAGGCTTGGTTGTATCTTGAACGATTATGACTTGTGATATCATATCAGAATTACCACAGTCATCCATCGCAGTCCAAGTTCTAGTTCGAACAAAGTTATAAGCACAAGTAAGTTCTGTTTCAGTTGAATCAACTGTAATGTCTATTGTGACATCACAATTATCAGTTGCTGTAATTGCAGGAAAACCAGGAATGGCAGCATCACAATCAACTACTAAGGTATCGTTAGTCATATCTACACCTGACAATATTGGATCTGTTGAATCTTTCAATGAAAATTCTGCCATAGTTGAAGAAGGGTTTGCACAACTATCAACTACATCAAAAATCACTTCAACAAACCATTCACAATCGTTTGCTAAAACTGAAGGGTAATTTAATACATCACCAAACATAATATCTACCCCTACAACTCCTGTAGATGTTGTATAATCAAAGGTTGTCCATTCCACATCAGAACAAGCATCAAATGCAACAGCACCACCATAATTATCAATCCACGCATTCAAGGCAGCTTGATCGTCACCTCCTCCACATTCTTCAGAACCGTTTGAAGAGGTAGGCATAATAGTTGGAGAAATATTATCAACAATTTCATAAGTTGCTGTTGTCGTTGTTGACAAACCACAATTATCAGTTACTGTAAATTCAACCGTTCGAATTGATTCATTAAAACAACCACCAACTACAGAGTCTGTCATTACGTAAGACCAGTTTGCTGAAGTAGCTGAGTTATCAATAGTATAACAAACATCCGAAGCAAGTGCACCACCTCTTGAGTTAATCCAATCAGCATAAGCGATTGAAGGTGTATCACATTCTACGATTACACTTTGTGCTAACATATCAAAAACAGGAGCAATAGTATCTAGCACTGTAAAATCTGCATCAGAAGTAGAAGTATTTCCACAATCATCGGTAAATGCAAACTCGACTGTCACTACTGCACCACAACCTGTTGCTAATTGCATGTTCACCATATCTTGTATGTCACTTGCTGTAACCGTTACATTTGCAACTTGAAGTGACAACGCAATATCTACATCTTCTGTACAAACATCCGAAGCATCTGTACCTCCACGGTTTGCTAACCAGCCTGCTAGATCTGCCGTATTTCCACTACCATCACAAGCAACAGTTAAGTCCTGCGCACCTAATAGAATTTCAGGAGCATTAGAATCTGTTATTGTAAAGTCGAGTATTATTGTATCTGCATTACTACAAGCATCTTGAGCGATATACATTACTGATGTTTGCCCTGTAGCAGCACAGGTTCCAGAAAGTGCATCCGTTACAACCTGAGACCAAACGATATCGGCTGGAGCTGTACAGTTATCAGTAACAACAAGTTGACTAACCCAGTTTGCGATTTGATCATCAGGTGGGTTCATATTATCATTACACTCTAGTGGAATACTTGTACCAGCAGGAGAGGTAATAACAGGAGCCTGATCATCTAACATGGTGTAAGAGACGACTACATTTTCAGAGTTATTACAACTATCAATTGCGGTGAAAGTTACATCAATTGTACCACAGAGGCCGACGAAAGAAGCAGGAGCATCATTCGTTATAAATTCGATTCCACAACCGTTATCAACTGCCATGAAAGCTGCTTCTTGATCTGCTAACCATTGTACATAATTAGCTGTATCACATTGTTCAACTAGCGAAGTTGGTGTTCCAGTAATAACTGGATCATCTGCATCTCCACTAATCGTAATGGTCTGTGTATAAAGAGCCGTATTACCTGACAAATCAGTTGCCTCCCATGTACGTGTAAAGGTTCCCCCATTACATGTTGTTGGTTGAGTTGTTTGTCCTAGAAAAGCGACCGTCACATCTGTAGGAGATCCTCCAGGTGGTGGGCAGTTATCTATTCCGACAGGATTGACAGGAACAGGTGCATCACTTAAACATTGATAAGTCACATCACCTGGCAGAGAGCCTGGATCGAAAGAAGGACCTATAACATCTAGGTAGTCGATTCTGACGGTGAGTGTCGCAGTGATTCCCATGTTGTCCATGGCGAAGTAGCGAACAAAAATCGCAGTATTACCGGGTATACCAGTGCCGATATCAGCAAGAGTGTATCCCATACCATTACTATCAAAAATAGTATCTAGGTAAAAGTCGGTAATCATACATCCCGGTTCGTCACAATCTACGGTAACAGAGTTGGGGTGATCCCAATCTAAGGTTCCAAGACAGTCTGTGTTAACATAAACCGTGTCAATTCCTTCATCAATCGTCCAGATAAAATCGGCTTGGGCCTGATTAATCATCAGAAAGGAAAAGAATAAGGGAAGTAAGTAACGAATGGAGTAGTGTAATCGGTTTTCCATATTTTCGTATTTAAAAATTTATTTTAGGGGGTACCTAAAAGGTTGATAACAAGTTTTTTATATCAAATTAGTACAATTATAAAAAGCTCTGTTCGCCCAGTAATTAATGGGTTGGCAGAGTAGTATAAACACGAGAAGTTAGTTCCAAATCATTAGTTGGAAGCATAACAGAATAAGCCAAATAAGATGGTTGGCTTAAATAAAAATCCCCTGGATGTTGTGAAAATTCTAGTAGAGAGATTGGAACTTGCGCTATAGTATATAAGCAATCCACTTTAACGTGTTCCGTGCTAGGGTATACGTAAGGATTTGCAATAGTTTCAATAGTTCCTTCAAAAAAGTTACTATTGTTGCTATACTGGAGCTTGAGTCCATTGTTTTTGAAAGTGTAGGCTGGCAGTGTCATACTACTACATGCTAGGCATGCCTGGTATGGCAATGACAGTGATCTGTTCCTGGGAATCATCTTTGTTGGATTACAATTTCCCTTTTTTAGGGGGAAGTTCGGTTTTTAAGATAAATCACCTCAAAAGTCTCATTATTTTTTGTAAAAACAAAAAACATTACAATTTTTGCGGCTTTTTTAAGTAATCTTGGTTGCTCTTTTCTTATAAAAGAGCCTTAATAATTTCCAAAACGTCCTGTAGTTTACGCGAGTAAATATCAAAGGTTCGCCATTTTGAAAAAAATATTTCATATTAGGTAAAAAAGAAACAATCTAGTTTTCTGTTGTTAGATTGTTTCATTTTTTGCTGATTAATTTAGGGCCTTTTTTCACACACAAACCCTGTGTGCTGCCTGAGTAAATTTTATTCTTCTTCATCTGCTGAAGAAGAGAGGTCTTTCAGCTTTTTATCTTCTACGTTTTCATCAAGAAATGAGTTGATCTTATCCACACCAAAGCTAGATACGATTTCTCCGAATTCATTGATTTTAATGTCAAACCCTTTTAATTCATCATGAACCTCAGGTTTTTTATTATTATCTTTTTTCTTTGCCATTATAATATAGTTAAGACACTTTAGTTAACTTTTCAAAGTAGTCAAATGCTGCTTCGAAATGCTGAATTACTTTTTCTTTGCCCATCACTTCCATTACTTCATATACACCTGGCCCCTTCATTGTCCCTGCTAGAGCGAGTCTGAGGACTGGAAATACTTGGCCATTACCAAGTTCATGCTTAGCCATAAACTTGACGACTTCTGCTTCTGCTGTAGCAGCATCAAAGGTTGTAAGTCCAGCAAGCATATTCTTTAATTCCTCAAAGCGAGCAAGGTTTTCTGGCTTCCAACGTTTTTTAACATTTTTATCGTCATAGGTTTGTACGGGTCCAAAAAAGTAAGTTGATTGCTCCTTAAAATCTGGAAGCACCTCTACCCTTTCCTTTAGTAAACCACATACTGCTGCTAGGTAATCATCTCCTTTTTGAAGTACTTCTTCTGACAACCACGGTTTCACTTTTTCTACTAAGTCAGCATTATCCGTTGCTTTAATGTACTCTTGGTTGTACCACTTCGCTTTATCAAAGTCAAAACGCGCTCCTGACACACCTACCTTTTCGAGGCTAAATGCCTGTGCTAATTCATCTAAAGAGAAAATCTCTTGTTCTGTCCCAGGGTTCCATCCTAAGAAAGCTAGAAAGTTAACAACTGCTTTTGGGTCAAACCCAAATTCTTTAAAGCCTGTAAATGCATCTTCTGGCTTGTCGCTATCCCACGAAAGTGGAAATACTGGTATGCCTAATTTTTGCCCATCACGCTTGCTCAACTTACCTTTTCCATTAGGCTTAAGGATAAGTGGTAAATGCGCAAATTGCGGCATATTATCTTCCCAACCAAAGGCTTTGTACAATAAGACGTGATGTGCTGTACTTGGTAACCATTCTTCTCCTCGAATTACATGTGAAATTTTCATCGCATGGTCATCTACGATATTTGCTAGGTGATAAGTTGGTAAACCGTCTCCTTTCATCATCACCTTATCATCAAGGGTATTGCTTTCGAATTTTACTTCACCTCGAATCACATCGTTTATAACAATTGTTTGATCAGCTGGCACTTTTAAGCGAATGGTGTATGGATCTCCACTGGCTAATCTTTTTGCCACTTCGTCAGCAGATAGCGTAAGGCTATTTTTCATATCCATACGGGTGAAAATGCAGTAATTACGTACAGAACCGCCTGCCTCTTCTAGTCGCTTACGCATCGCATCCAGTTCCTCTGGTGTATCAAAAGCGTAATAAGCATTACCGTTATCAATAAGTTGCTGGATATGTTGCTGGTACAGATCTTTTCTTTCCGATTGACGGTAAGGGCCATAATCTCCACCAAGTCCTTGTCCTTCGGTAGGCATGATACCACACCATTTCAGCGCTTGCATAATGTAGTCCTCGGCTCCTTCTACATATCTTTTTTGGTCCGTATCTTCAATTCTCAGAACGAAGGTTCCATTCATTTTTTTAGCCAGCAAATAGTTATACAGCGCTGTTCTTACTCCACCAATGTGCAATGCTCCTGTAGGACTAGGTGCAAATCGTACTCTAAAATCTTTCATATTTTTGATCTACTAAGTTGTTAATTTAAAGCAGCAAGCCTTATGCTCCTCTCGTTTACAAATGGGTTAACGGATAACTAGATACCATTTGTTCCCTATTTTTATTTTAAATTGAGCACAAAATAAAGATTATTAATTAGAGGAGTGTTAAGTAATGTCCAGAATTAAGGAATGAAGGAGTAAAGGAGTAAAGGAGTAAAGGGCCATCTGACGTGTGCAGTCACGAGTCCTTGTATTGTAGATCTTATTTTATTTGCAAAAATATTTTTCATGTACTTAGTTAAAACACCAGATTTTGTTCAGCGCTTCTTTCCCAACTTTCTTTGGAGAGGGCCGTCGGATGAGAAGGTGTTGTATTTAACTTTCGATGATGGGCCAATACCGGAGGTTACTCCTTGGGTATTAGATCAATTAGAATTACATAATGCCAAAGGAACATTTTTTTGTGTTGGTGAAAACGTAAAAAAGAATCCTTTGATTTATGATCGTGTTGTCAAGGCAGGGCATGCTATTGGGAATCATACTTACAATCACTTGAGTGGTTGGGCGAGTAATAATGCGCATTATTTTGACAACGTTCGTGATTGTGCGGAGGTCGTAAATTCAACATTATTTCGCCCACCATATGGACGATTAAAACCGAAACAGGCTGAGTCCTTGCACCGGCAATATCGAATTATCATGTGGGATGTTTTAAGTGGTGATTTTGATCCGAAGATCAGCAAGGAAGTTTGTTTGCGTAATGTTATAAAAAATGCTGAGCCTGGATCTATCATTGTTTTTCACGATAGCTTGAAGGCGGAAGAGAAGTTGAGGTTTGTGTTGCCGAAGGTTTTGGAATATTATAGTGAGCGAGGTTATCGATTTGAGTTGTTGCCTGATATGGATGAGTGTAGCAACTAACATAAGACGTTTTTATTTTTAGAGATTCAATTATACTAGGAAGCCGCTGTTCGTTACAGCGGCTTTTTTTGATGGGCTTGGGACGATGCTCCAAGGTTTGGCGGTGTATCCCTTTCAGGGATAAGGCTAATTAATCTTTGCGATGGCTTCGTAATTTATTTTTAATTGATCGGCTTTTCGCAATGCTGTTTTTACGTCGCTAACAATTCCCATGTGGACTTTTTCGTCGACCTTTAGAGAGGTGATGAGTTGGGACTGTATGTGCGCTGGTTTTCCAGCTCTGATTGCTCTGATTGCGGTTTCGACTCCATCGGGTGAGACGAATGCATCGTTGATTTGAATTGCGGCTGCGACTCCTTGACTTTCGTCAAAAGGTTTACCCACATGGATGTAATTAATTAGCGATCGATTTTCCAGCTTTTGGATTTCGGTAGCTTGTGGTATTTTTACTTTTATCATTAGCTTGTTCGGTCTCATTACGGTAACGACCATAAAGAAGAAGAGTAGCATGAAGATGATATCGGGAAGTGAGGCTGTGCTTACTTCGGGGCGATTTTTTGGTTTACTTTTTCTTATCATTTTGTGTCATGGGGCGATGCCCTTTTAGTCATAGGGCGATGCCCCATGTTATGGTATGTATCCCCTTCAGGGAATGGATTAATTAATTGTTTTGGTCTTGGGGCGGTGCCCCAAGGTGTGAGGGTGTATCCCTTCCAGGGAAACTTAATTTTAGTCTATTATTCATTTTGATGGTTGCTGGGTTCGGCTTCGGAGATGATTTGGGGGTAATCGTTTCGAATTTCTTTTTGGGCTTTGGGTGGTAGGTCGTGATAGGGTCTATCGTAGGTTCTCTTGGCATGTTCTTCCCAAAGTTCACGATAGGCAGCTTTGAGTTTATCGTAGACTGCGATGTATGTCGTGTAAGAAGTGTTACGATCATTTTTGAGCGAGACGATTGCCTTCTTTGGGGAATTTGGGAAGTTGGATTTCTTTTGAGGATTGGCGACAAATTCTTTGACTTTATCTTTTAGTTGAGCGACTTCAATTAACTCATCTCTTAGTAAGATTTCGTTATCGGCGTTGACATGAATCGTTAGTAAATTTTTAGGATTTGGACGATGCACGATTGGTTCGTTTTCAAAAGGAGGCAGCTTCACCAATATACCTTTATCGGCGGCGATAGTGGTTGCTACTAAAAAGAATATCAACATTAAGAATGCGATATCAGCCATAGATCCGGCATTGATGGAGAGTAGGCCTCTACGTGATTTTTTCTTCATGACGTTTAATTTTAAGCGTTATTAATCGATATAGAAATTCAAGGCAAAGTCATGATCAAATGACAGAGCCGTATTATTTTCTAGTAGTTATCGACGAATGAAGAAAACGGGCAGCGTTTAATTATATAGATGAGAGTAGTGTCCTTTTTTGGTGGGTGACGTCTTAAATAAGTCGACTTTGCAGCATATCATTTTTGAAAATACTACAATCACCTTCAATTTATCGACCAAGTGCATTATTTGATAACAACTTAGCTTCCTCTAAAGCGTTATAATAATAGACTAAAGAAAAAATATGAAATATCCATTCGATCCATATAAAAAGAAGTTCTCGGAAAATAAGCTTTGGAAGAAGATCACTGTACAAGTCAAGAAGATTGGTATGAAAACAGTCTATATGGCGCTATTACTATTCTATGCTTATAAAAGAAAAGACACACCTCTTTGGGCAAAAAATATCGTTTTAGGTACACTCGGTTACTTTATTTCTCCGATAGATATCATTCCTGATTTGACACCATTTTTGGGTTATACGGATGATGCGGGAATGCTGGCTCTTGGTTTAGTTATTATTTCGAGCTATATAGATCAGGATGTCAAAACGAACGCAAGAGAAAAGCTGCGTAGCTGGTTTGGTGATGAGAATAATGATGAACTGGATGAAATTGATGAGGAGTATAGCTGATGAATGGGGGTTGGAATGGGAATGGGAAT
>CALGLS010000258.1 GCA_937959375.1 uncultured Saprospiraceae bacterium | reverse complement strand
GTTAGATCGCTTTTGAGTTTACTCTCTTTTTCTAAGTTATTGTTTTTGGATTGTTTGATTTTTTCTAAACCATTAATCGTAGCTTCCATTTTGGAGTTCAACTCGCTTAGTTGTTTCGTTTCGTATTCGGCAATGTCGCTTTGTAGACGTGCAATGGTTTGGTCATACGATGAAAGTAAGGGTTGGAAACAAGTTGGGCATTCTGCTCCTTTTCCAAGTTTGGTAATATTTTGAATGCTACTGTTTCGGTCTGAAATTTTACCTTGGATGGCTCCAATTTGAGTGTTAAGATCAGCTCTTAGTTGTTCTCCTTTTGTTATTCTTTCCGTTTCTTTTTGGATTGCTTCTGAAATGGTTTTTAATTCCTTTTCAATGTCGCCTGTTGCTTTTGTTTCTTTTTCTAGTGCAGTGATTTTTGTGTTGCAAGAGGTCAGCTGTTCTCCAAATATTTGTTTCTTTTGATTGATCGTGTTGATTTGCTCAAAAGCTGATTTTTGTGTTTCTATTTTTTGTAATTCTGCTTTTTGTTTTTTAAAAGATTCAATTTGAGGTTTTATCTTTTTGAGTGATTTTTCTAGTTCTTTCAGGTCTTTGATTCTCGCTTTATAATCGTTTGATTGCGCTTTGAAATTTTCAATACCACCTTCGAATTTATTCAGTTGGTGAAAGAGTTCGTTGTGTTGTTTGTATTGCTCGTTTTGTTGCTCAAAAGCCTTTTGTGCAGCGAGATACAGTTTTTGCTTTTCATCAAATTCTTTTTTTGTTTTGGCTGCCTTTTTTTCGAGTGCCGTCAACTCTTTATTGTACGCTTTTAGTTCTTTTTGAAAGGCGATGATTTGATCATCTTCGTAAAGTAAATTTTCTTGTCCTTTGATCTCATGCTTGTTCTTGTTACGGTCTTCACGAATGATGTTTTGAATTTTATCCAACTTATCCAAACCAACCATTTTGCGAATCATCTTCCGTCGTTCTTCGCCTTTCGTATTTGAGATTTCACCCAACTCTTTTTGACCTGAAAAGATAGATCGAGTAAACGAATCTTTATCCATTCCCAATAACTCAGTTACTGCTTCCGTAACGGGTTTGGCCCCAGCCGCCAAAGACTTTTCTTCTTGGTCATAAAACTGCGCTTGATGTGCTAAAGCCTTACCTCTAAACTCGCGCAATATCCGATATCGCTTACCTTTAACTTCAAAGTCCAAATCCAAAACAACCGGATCTTTGGAAGTCGCCCAACTCGATCGAAAATAGTTTTTATCCAATTTGATATCCCCAAATAGACACAACAAAACCGCCTCAAAAACAGATGACTTCCCTGCACCATTTCGTCCCACGATACCCACAAGCCCTTCCTTGAAGTCAAGTTCAAGATTGCCATATTGTTTGAAGTGATTTAATTTTAATGTATGTAGAATCAAAGTGGTTTTGTTATTTTAGATTTTATAATTAATAGGAAGACGGAAGTCCGAACATGTATAACTGCACTGCCAGATAGAGACCGAAGTTTCCTACGATAATAACTCCACGTTAGACGAGAAAACTTTAACTTTAATTGTCACTCTAACTTTGATTTTTTACCGATTCCGATACTCCCCAGTTTCAAACAAATCAAAGTAAAGTTTCGCTTTTTCAATTAAAGGTTTTGCGATCTTTTCATCCGGATATTCATCTGCAATAAAGTTCGTTAGCAAGTCATCCAAACTCTCCGTTTGTTGTTGCATACCAATCGAATTATCATAGTCGTCTTTAAACTTTCGTTTAACGTGTATGTGTGCAGCATCTGGCATTAGTTCATGAATATGTCGATTGGTCAACTGAATAGATTGCGACACTTTTATATCTTTAAAATAAATACTCAAAAGCGCTTCTTTGATGTCTGTCTTTTCAACAAATTCTTTTAGCTCCAGCTCCAATTCTTCCAGTTCTTTTTCATTACATTTCTTAATGTCCAGTCTGTACCATTCGCGTGCTTTGATCGGAAAAAAATCAGGTTCACAAATCTTTCCTTTTTCCAAATTCAGTATACAATATCCTTTTTCTTTACCCGCTTCTGTGTCGCTCATTCGTTCAGTTGAACCAGAATACCAGCCATTTTTTAGTTTCGAAATTTTTTGGAAATTATGCCAATGACCTAAGGCCACATAATCGAATTTATTAAGCAATTCTAAGCGTTCTTTTGGGTACAACTGTTCACCATATTCCTCCATCAAATATTCTTTACCAATGGAAGTATGCAACATCATGATGTTGAATTTATCTTCGTCGGGATTGATTTTATCCATCTCTTCTCTAAGCACCTTATCATCGTTAATATGAGGCAAACCGTGTACAACTAAATCTCCAAGTTCAACCGTTTCATAATATTGAGAAAATATAGGATAGACTCCTTTGATTGTTCGGAATGCCTTTAGAATTGGACTCGTATAAACGGTCTTTGGTGTTTCATGATTACCTGCAATCACAACGAAAGGAATCCCTGCTTCTGAAATTCGAATGAGTTGCTCTAAAGCAAAAATCATCGGACGATTAGCAGGGGAGGGGCGATGAAAAAAATCACCAGAATGAATGATAACATCTGGTTTGATGCGCAGTGCCTCGTCGATCACCTGAGTGAAGGAATCATAGAAGTCTTGCTCGCGAAGGTTGATGCCGCTGCTGCCGATTTTATCTAGTTCGCTATAACCGAGATGTGTATCTGAAAAGTGGAGTATTTTCAATTGTTGTTATTTTCTGTAAAAGAAAGTAAAATTTATGATTTCCTTGTCTTTGCTGCTGATTTTTTATTTGAGTATTAGGATGGTATCGATCTCATCTATCTGTCCGATTGAAAAGATTGGTACTAGCTTCTATGAAAAAATCCGTTCTTAATCCAATTAATCCCTATCTGGTTTGGCGTTAAGCCTACTGTATCTCTGTACATTTCGCCCAAACAAAAACTAAGCACCAACAAATTCAACAGCACGATACTCAGCCCAGGACTTCAATTCACGAGGCATCGTAAAACCAACATGGCCACCCTTGGGAGGTGTTTCCAAATAGAGGTAACTATGCTTGTCGCAAAAGTCATAAGGAAAACACTCAGGAGTCAAAATCGGATCATTGATCGCATTAACAATAAGGGTTGGAATATTGACTTTGTTGATATAGTTGATGCAAGAACCTTGATTGTAAAAATCCTGCGCGTCTTTGTAGCCGTTGAGTGGAGCAGTAAAGAAATTATCGAAGTCTTCCCATTTCTCAATTTTTTGGTAATTACTAAAATCGATGACATCTGGATATTGTTCAGATTTGTGCTTCATTTTAGGTTCGAGCATTCTCAAAAAGCGTTTTTTGTAAAAGGAAGTTTCTGGCTGATCGAGTTTTACAACAGAACTGACCAAGTCGAGTGGGGCAGAGAAAGAAACAGCTTTGTAAATTTGTTCAGGAAGATGGTCTGCATTAACCCCTAGGTATTTCATGTTGATATTGCCTCCCATACTGAAACCGATAAGGACCACTTTCTCGTAGTTTTTTCTTTTAAGTGCATGATTGATGACTTCACCGAGATCACCGATTTCACCGTGATTGTATAAGCGCATTTTGCGGTTCATTTCTCCGGAGCAGGAGCGACAGTTCCATGCGAGTACATCCCATTTTTTGTCTTTAAATGTTTGAGCCATTCCTTTGACGTAATGCCGATCCGAATTACCTTCAAGTCCATGAGAGAGTATGACAAGGTTTTTACTTTTGGAATCAATCCAATCTAAATCAAGGAAGTCGCCATCTGCTAAGGTGAATCGTTCGCGTTCATATTTAAACCCTTTTATTTTTCGGATAAGTGCCGGTAAAATGGTCTGCATATGGGGATTGAACTGGTAGAATGGAGGCCCAGGATAAGACGAATTTTTTATGAGTGGCATGAATGTTTTTTAGATTTTTTAAATCTCCTTAATTGAGTTGCAAAACTACAAAGCATTTGTTAATAGCGGATTGATTCGAAAT